>NZ_JAKSDZ010000017.1 GCF_023509475.1 Aestuariirhabdus haliotis
TCGGATAGATCTCTGCGGATCCTAAAATGGTTTTTATCAAGGCGAAGCTCGCCGTTCATGTCGAGACCTGAACAAGGGCTTCAACACCGAGAAAAGCCATTTTTAGGCCCGCCCTACGGGACTTTCAGGCGAATCCAGAGTTCATCTGAATTAATCAGAGGTGCCTTAAACGGTTGAACGAAAATTCATGCAGGGAGGGTCTAGCAAATGAAACCAGCGTTAACCAAAGGTTTTTTTGCGCTTCTGGCGGAAGCCGAGAAAGTCGTAGAGAGCCTGACCGTCGAGCAGGTACAGCAAGCAAGAAAAAATTCTGATGCGTTGCTGGTTGATCTGCGGGATATACGCGAAGTGCAGCGTGAAGGGAAGATTCCAGGTGCCTTTCATATGCCCAGAGGCATGATGGAGTTCTGGATCGATCCCGAAAGCCCTTACTTTAAAGGCATTTTCGCCGAGCACTCGCGCTGGATCTTCTATTGTAATAAGGGATGGCGTTCGGCGCTCACAACCCATACGGCCATGCGAATGGGGGTGACCGAGATTGCCCACCTCGAAGGTGGTTTTAGCGCCTGGACTGAAGCGGGGGGTGAAATAGAATCCGTTAGTAAACGCTAATCTTGCGCTGCCATGTTGGTGGCAGCTGGATGGCTCGATAACCTACAAAACCTGGAAAGGAAGACAAGCGATGAAATGGATTACACGAATACTGGCAGGGCTCAGTGCGATGGCCATATTGGCAGGATTACCGATAGCTGCGGTGCAAGCGGATGATGGCCTTGTATGGGTACGCAGTGCTCATTCGGTAGCGAACACCAGCGAACGCTTACAGGCCATGTTCAAGAAGAAAGGGGTAACTCTGTTCGCTCGGGTGGATCACGCCAAAGGTGCCATGTCGGTTGGTAATGACTTGGCCCCCACGGAGCTGTTGATTTTCGGTAATCCGAAGTTGGGGACGCCTTTAATGAAATGCCAACCCAGTGTTGCCATCGATCTGCCTCAGAAAATGTTGATCAGCGAAGACAACAAAGGGCAGGTCTGGATCAGTTACAACGCGCCCGCGTATCTGGCCGAACGGCATCAAATGCAGGGCTGCGCTCCCGTGCTGAAAAAAATCGCTACGGTATTAGAGACCTTCGCAAGCAAAGCCGCAGCGCCTTAAGGGGCCTGCTGGTTTAGCGAACCTGTTCAATGCCGCTCAGGGTATCGGCCGAGATATCCTTGGCGGTTAACAGGAAATCCTGCATAAAGGGCGTGTCCAGCTGATCTTCCCGCACTGCGGCAAACAGGGTGCCGGTGACACCATTGGGCCCCAGCGGGCGCGCACTGACATAGCCTTTTTCCAGATATTCTGCCAAGGCCCAGTTGGGCAGGGCCGAGACTCCCCGGCCGCTGGCCACCAGTTGCATCATCATGACGGTTAACTCCGAGGTACGGACCGCCAGTGGCTCAATGCCTGCCGGGTCGAGAAAGCGATTAAATACATCGAGACGATTACGCTCGACCGGATAGCTAATCAGCACCTCCTGGCGCAGGTCTTCAGGCTCAATATGATTGCGTGCTGCCAGTGGATGCTGGTTGGCGACGGCTAATAGGCTTTCGTAGCGAAACAGAGGGATATAACTGACGCCGACCAGTTCTTCGGGGTCGGAGGTGACCACCAGGTCGAGATCGCCGCGCTGCAGGGCAGGTAAAGGAGCAAAATTGAATCCGCTGGCCAGATCCAGTTCGACATCGGGCCAATGGTTTCGAAATTCGTCGATAGTGGGCATCAACCATTGGTAGCAGCTGTGGCACTCGATGGCTAAATGCAGTCGACCTGCTTCGCCCCCCGCCAGACGCTCCAGGTCAAGCTCGGCACTGCGCACCATGGGCAATATATCGCTGGCCAGATTGAGCAGGCGTTGGCCACCGGTAGTAAAGCGCAGTGGTCGGGTTTTGCGAATAACCAGTGTGGTGCCTGCCCGACCTTCGAGATCTTTCAGTTGATGGGACAGCGCCGATTGAGTTAGCCCTATACGGGATGCGGCTTCGGCCATGCTGTCGCAATCGCGCAAGGCGATCAGTGTTTTCAGGTGACGCAGTTCGAGCATTATTAAAAAATCTCAATAAAATTAATATTGTTTGATTGGTATTCAATTTTACGGGCTCGTTCCCCAAGCGTCCAGCCTGATATGGATGGTGATAGCTGCGAAGCTTTATCGAGTGTTATGCTCCATCAATAGATCTCGGCTCGGTATCGGCGGCCGGAAAAAGTAACCAGGAAAGCAGGGAAGAAGGAACCGGATTATGACCCAATACCTGATGGCTATTGACCAGGGGACAACCAGCACACGCGCTATTATATTTAACACCAAGGGGGTCCCCCTTTGGCAGAGCCAGCAGGAGTTTAGCCAGATCTATCCGAATGATGGCTGGGTTGAGCATAATCCGCAAGAGATCTGGGAAAGCACCCTCGAGGTGTGTCGGCAGGTGTTGAAAAAGGGGCATCTGGAAGCGTCCGACGTGGCCGGAATTGGCATCACGAATCAGCGTGAAACGACCATTGTCTGGGAGCGTGAAAGTGGCCAGCCGATCTACAATGCAATCGTCTGGCAGGACCGGCGGACTGCAAAACAATGCGAATTATTAAAGCGGCAGGGGCATGAAGACAGGGTCGCTGAGAAAACCGGGTTATTACTCGATCCATACTTCTCGGCTACCAAGACGGCCTGGATCCTGGATCACGTCGAGGGCGCCCGCGAACGCGCAGAACGCGGCGAGCTGATGTTTGGCACCGTGGACAGCTTCTTACTGTGGCGCCTGACCGGTGGCCGAAGCCACAAGACCGATGCGACCAATGCGTCGCGTACCCTGATGTTCGATATCCACCGGCAGCAATGGGACCCGGAGTTGCTGGAATTGTTTCAGGTGCCTGCTGCCATGTTGCCCGAGGTGGAGGATTGCAGTGCCGATTTTGGGGCTACCGATAAAGCGCTGTTTGGCAGTGAAATTCCGATTGTTGCTATCGCCGGTGATCAGCAAGCGGCGCTCGTAGGCCAAGCCTGTTTTCAGCCTGGTATGGCCAAGAGTACTTACGGTACCGGCTGCTTCCTGATTTTAAACACCGGTGACAAGGCGGTGCGCTCCAATAATCGTCTGCTTACGACGGTGGGCTACCGCTTGAATGGTAAAGTCAGCTACGCTGTCGAGGGCAGTATTTTTGTGGCCGGTGCCGCTGTGCAGTGGTTGCGGGACGGCATTCGATTGATTCCCCACGCCAGCGTCACCGAAGCTCTGGCCAAGGAGGCCCGCGATTCCAGTGTCTATCTGGTGCCTGCCTTTACCGGGTTGGGAGCACCTTACTGGGACCCCAATGCGCGAGGTGCCATTATGGGCTTAACCCGCGATAGCGGCATTCCTGAAATAGTGGCCGCCGGGCTTCAGTCCGTTTGTTACCAGACAAGGGATTTGATGCTGGCGATGCAAGCCGATGGCGCACAAAAGCCGGAAACCCTGAGGGTAGACGGAGGCATGGTGGTCAATAACTGGCTGGTGCAATTTCTCGCCGATATGCTCGATGCCAGGGTCGAACGGCCCGAAGTTACCGAAACCACCGCCCTGGGAGTGGCCTACCTGGCAGGGTTGCAGCTGGGCATTTATGACTCTTTGGAGAGTATTAGCAAGCTTTGGTACGGTGATCGCAGTTTCGAGGTCAATATGGATGCGGAGCGTCGGGAATCACTCTATAAAGGCTGGCTCGATGCGGTTGCCCGGGTTAGCAGTGAGATTCCGGGCAAGTGAAGTGCGAGTGTCCAGTTGAACAAAACTGGACACAGGCTCGTCCATGATTGCTCCGGCATAAGCGGCCGGGGCAACGGCAAACAGGGATCGGTGCCGGTTTTTTTGAGGCTATCAGGCCTCGCGATAGGTGCGGGAAAACTCCGGATTGCCATCGGTCGGAGTGGCAAACACCACCAGGTGATCCGCCTCCACGCGTACGCCCATCTCTTCACCGACGTCCAGATCGAGGTGACTGGGGATCAGTGACTCAACCACACTGCCGGTGGGTAAGCGTAACTGGTATTGGGTGACGGCGCCCATAAAGGTTTTACGGATGACCGTTCCGAGGCAGCTACTGTTTTTGTCGGGGATAACATCGTCCGGGCGCAATAATACTTCCACGGGAGTGCCCTCGGGCCAGTTGAACACTCGGTTGCCGGCCAGCACTCCGAGTTCAGTCTGTATGCTGTCAGCCCGTTTCATCTGGCCGCGAATAAAGTGCCCCTGACCAATAAAATTGGCAACAAAAGGGGAGTTGGGCTCGTGATACAGCTCGTACGGAGTATCCCATTGCAGCAGGTTGCCCTCTTTGATGACACCGACCTTGTCAGAAAAGGCGAAGGCCTCTTCCTGGTCGTGGGTGACCAGGATGGCACTGATTTTCTGCTCTTTGAGAATCTCACGTACCTCCTGGCTGAGCCGGCGACGCAGGTCGACATCCAGATTGGAAAAGGGCTCGTCGAGCAGCAATAAACGGGGCTCGGGTGCCATAGCGCGCGCCAGGGCCACTCGCTGTTGTTGTCCGCCGGAGAGTTCGTGGGGGTAGCGCCGGTCCAGACCTGACAGGTTTACCAACTTCAGTAGACGTTTAACGGTCGCGCCTTTATTGCGCTGTTGCTTGATACCAAAGGCGATATTTTCGTAGATGGTCAGGTGAGGGAAGAGAGCATAGTCCTGAAACACCATGCCAATCTGGCGTTGTTCGGGTGGCAGCTGGTTATCTGCCGAGGAGAGCACTCGCCCATCCAGCCGAATTTCTCCTCCAAGCAGGGATTCAAAACCTGCGATTGCGCGAAGAGTGGTGGTTTTGCCGCACCCGCTGGGGCCTAGCAAGCTGCAGATATCACCGTCGTTGACGTGAAAACTCAGGTCATTAACGATGATCTGATGTTCATAGGCCAGCTTAATCTGGCTGACCTCGAGAAGTAGATCCATGTAGGTCCCGGTTAGAATTCGCCTTTGGCGCGCAGGAAATATGAAGGGGTATTTTAAAGGCTGCGTCCATCACGAGCAATGAAACTCATTCGCAATACTGTCGTAGATCAACGGGAGTGAAAAATATGGACGGGATTTATATTCAATTCATAGATCATCAGCTTGATTGATAGATCATCATCCATCTGGTGAACGCGGTTGCGTGAGGACTGAGGCCGGCGCTAATCTGATTCCATAATAATCATTGAGCACCATAACGAGTGCCCCGAGAGTAACCTGATATGTCGACCAGCGAACAAACCCATTACCGAGCCTGTCATCTGTGTGAAGCCATCTGCGGCCTGAAAATTGTCACTCAGGGAGATAAAGTGATCTCCATCAAGGGGGATGAAGATGATCCTCTGAGCCGCGGGCATATCTGCCCTAAAGCCGTAGCTTTGCAGGATTTGCACGAAGATCCCGACCGACTCAAGAAACCAATCAAGCGAGATGGTGATCAATGGCATGAGATCGAGTGGGAACAGGCCTTCAAAGAGGTGGCTGACGCGCTGTTTGCTGTGCAGGAGTCTTATGGCGCCGATGCGATAGCGACTTATCAGGGCAATCCCAACGCCCACAATATAGGTTCTATTACCCACGCAAAGCAGGTGACCAAGCCGATTCGAACTCGAAATCGGTTTACCGCGACCTCGGTCGACCAGCTGCCCCACCATCTGAATTCCCTTTGGTTGTATGGGCACCAGTTTTTGTTGCCGGTGCCGGATATTGATCGTACCGATTACCTGTTGATGCTGGGTGGTAACCCTATGGCGTCAAACGGTTCCTTGATGACAGTGCCCGATTTCCGCAAGCGTGTGAAAGCCCTTCAGGACCGAAAGGGACAATTGGTTGTCGTTGATCCCCGGCGTACCGAGACCGCTGAAATTGCCGATCAGCACCACTTTATTCGCCCCGAATCCGACGTTTTGTTGCTGCTGGCCATCCTGAATCGAATGTTAATGGCCGGGTATCGTGGCAAGGGGGAAATCGGCGAACGTTTGCAGGGCATTGAAACCGTAGCCGAGCGTATTAAAACCTTTACAGCAGCATCGGTCAGCAATCGCACCGGTATCGCTGCAGAAGACATAGAGGCGATGGCGAGCGCGCTGATGAAAGAGCGTTCACTCTGCTATGGCCGCATGGGGGTATCGACTCAACGATTTGGCGCACTCTGTCATTGGCTGATTAACCTGATTAATCTGGTCGGCGGCAATATCGACCAGCCGGGCGGAATGATGTTCCCGGCCCCGGCGATTGATTTCACCGCTTTTGGCCCGGCAGGGCATTTCAACAAGTGGCAGAGTCGTGTGCGCGGATTACCAGAATTTTCCGGTGAACTGCCGGCTTCGGCAATGGCAGAAGAGATGCTGGAGCCTGGCGAAGGCCAGATCAAGGCGTTGATGACCATTGCGGGGAATCCGGTACTGTCGACGCCCAATGGTAAACAGATGGAAAAAGCCCTGGCAGGGCTCGATTTTATGGTCGCCATTGACCCCTACCTGAATGAAACCACCCGTTTTGCCAATATCATATTACCTCCGGCTTCTCCCTTGGTGCATGAACAGTACGATATGGTGTTTCACCATTTTGCCGTACGCGATACCCAGCGTTATAGCAAAGCAGTCTTCGCCAAAGAGGAGGGGACGCTGCTGGATTGGGAGCTCTTCAATGGGTTGGGGCAGGCTATTGTCGAGCGCATGGGAGACAGCTTCCAGCCGTTGCCATCACCGCGGCAGGTGGTGGATCGCGGTTTGTCGGTCGGTGGTTTGAGTGTTGATGAACTGCAGCAAGCACCCAGTGGTATCGATCGTGGGCCCATGCGCCCCAATCTGCTGCAACGTATAAAAACCGCCGATGGCCAGATCCATTGTGATGTAACCGAGTGCTTGCAGGACATCGATCGTGTTGAGGCCGCAGCGCAGACTCCGGTACAGGGCTTGCAACTTATTGGTCGCCGTCATGTACGCTGCAATAACTCCTGGATGCACAACAGTCAGCGGCTGGTTAAAGGCAAGTCACGCACGGCGCTGTTGATGAACCCCGAGGATGCATCGAGCCATAGTCTGTCGGAGGGTGATAAAGCTGTGCTGAAATCCCGAGTTGGAGAAGCTCTTGTGACGGTATCCACTACTGACAGCCTGATGCCCGGGGTGGTCAGTTTGCCTCATGGATGGGGGCATCAGCGCCCCGGGGTTAAGCTTCGGGTAGCCTCTGAGCAGAGTGCCCCGAGTGCTAACGACCTCACCGATGAGTTGTGGCTGGATAGCTTGTCGGGCAACGCCGCCATCAATGGAGTGCCGGTGACCGTAAAGGCGGTTACTCCTGACTGAGGATATGGGGGACCAAAATGCAGGTATTTGTTGTAGAATGCGCGCAGGAGACGGTGAGGGCACTGTAAAGCAGACCAAGCCGCGGAATCGACGTTGATTACACAGAGGTAACCTGATGGATATTATGGATCAGATCAAACAGCAGATTGAAAGCAACAACGTACTGCTGTTTATGAAAGGCACCCCCAATATGCCCCAGTGCGGGTTTTCCTCGAAAGCTGCTCAGGTGGTGATGGCGTGCGGTGAGCGTTTCGCCTACGTCAATATTCTTGAGCAGCCTGAGATTCGTGCGAATTTGCCCAAGTATGCCAACTGGCCAACCTTTCCCCAGCTGTGGGTGGGTGGCGAGCTGGTAGGTGGTAGCGATATTTTGGTTGAAATGTATGAATCTGGCGAATTGCAAACCCTGATCAAGGAGTCTGCAGCGAAAGCGGATTCTGAATCTGACGCCGAATAAGCTCGGCTCCGGATCATGCCTTAAAGCACAAAGCCCGCAGATTGCGGGCTTTGTGCTTTAAGGGCTCGGCCTGTCCGAGAAAGGGCTTCAGGGTTGTGAGCTGGCAGACTGTAAATAGTTTTGCAGCCCCATTTTATCGATAAGATCCAGTTGGGTTTCCAGCCAGTCAATATGCTCTTCTTCGGAATCCAGAATCTTCTCCAGCAGTTCCCGGCTGACATAATCCCGAACACTTTCGCAGTAGGCGATCCCTTCGCGCAGGTCTGGCACGGCTCTCTTCATTTCAAGATCCAGATCGCTTTGTAGCATTTCAGGGGTGTTTTCACCGATGTTGAGCTTACCCAGATCTTGCAAGTTAGGCAGGCCTTCGAGAAACAGGATACGTTCGATCAGCCAGTCGGCGTGTTTCATTTCGTCGATGGATTCGTGGTATTCCTTTTCGGCCAGTTCGCTCAAGCCCCAGTCCTTGTACATCCGGGCGTGAAGAAAGTATTGGTTGATGGCAATCAACTCGTTGCCAAGACATTGGTTGAGGTGTTGGATGACCTTGCTGTCGCCCTTCATGATGCGCCTCCTGCAGCCGCTATCGCACTGATCTATTGATAACTCAGTATGGATCAAGCAAGTAGATTGGCAAGCCAGAGGCGGGCACTACCAGATCAGGCAGTGCTAATAGAGGTTATTCAGCCTGTGTTAAATGGCAGAATAATAATCGCAGCGCGATGCGCTGTTGTTGCTATCGGATTGGCGCAGAAGATCCCGAGTGACGCTGGCACATTTTCCGCATTGTGTGCCGACCCCCAGACTTTCGCGTAAATCACGCAGATTGCCGGCACCGGCATCAATCGATTGCTGTATTTGGCTGCTGGTGATTCCTTTGCAGAGGCAAACGTACATAAAGGGCTCTCTTGTCGGAGTGGATATCAGAATGCGCAAATGATAAAGCAAACAGGAATCATTATCAATTGTCTTGGGTTGTATTTATATCATTGTTTATCCAATAGTGATTTTCTATCGGTGTGCAAAGAAAAATCAATCGACGATTGCTGGGCTGCCCCAATGGGGCGGTGTAAAATTCTTAACCTGACTCAGTAGGCCGGGTGTTATACACTCAGCCTTCCAGAGAAAACCATCAGCAAGTCCAGTATTCTGCTAACTCGTCTTCACCTTTTGATTGTGCCCTATGGCAGGGTGTTGTTATTGGGTTGCTCATGGCTTTCGCTGGTAGTAGCACCTTTACCTTAAATTAACATTGGAGAGAATGATCCATGGGCGTATTAGTAGGCAAATCTGCACCTGACTTTACCGCAGCGGCTGTGCTGGGAAATGGCGAAATTGTTGATGAGTACACTTTATCAGCGGCCATCAAAGGTAAAAAAGCCGTTGTCTTTTTCTATCCGCTGGACTTCACCTTTGTTTGTCCTTCCGAGCTGATCGCTTTTGATCACCGCATCGAAGAGTTCACCAGCCGTGGTGTTGAAGTAATTGGTGTTTCTATCGATTCCCAGTTCAGCCACAACGCCTGGCGTAACACGCCAGTGAACGAGGGCGGTATTGGTCCCGTTAAGTACACTCTGGTAGCCGATGTGAAGCACGAAATCTGCCGTGCCTACGATGTCGAAGCCGAGGGTGGCGTTGCTTTCCGTGGTTCTTTCCTGATCGACGAAGACGGCCTGGTCCGTCACCAGGTGGTGAATGACCTGCCACTGGGACGTAACGTCGATGAGATGCTGCGTATGATCGACGCACTGGCGTTCCATCAGGAGCACGGCGAAGTATGTCCGGCAGGCTGGAACAAAGGTGACAAGGGTATGAACGCTTCACCTGACGGTGTTGCCAAGTACCTGAGTGAAAACGCTGAAGGGCTGTAATTACTTGACCTTAGTAATTAGCTTTTAGCAAAAAAGGGCGCATTGTTTGCGCCCTTTTTTGTGGTTGTCAGAACCCGTTTGGTTTGTGTATTTAATCGAGGTTCAGCGAAAGGGATTCCAGCCACCGAGTTCTTGCCAACGATTGACAATGGCACAAAACAGCTCCGCTGTTTTTTCGGTATCGTAAAGGGCTGAGTGTGCCTCGCGGTTATCAAATTCGATACCGGCCGACTGACAGGATTTGGCCAGTACGGTTTGTCCGTAGGCCAGTCCGGCCAGGGTCGCTGTATCAAAGCTTGAGAAGGGGTGAAACGGATTGCGTTTCAGTTCGCTGCGATTAACGGCCGCATTGAGAAAGCCCAGATCAAAGGTCGCGTTATGTCCGACCAGTACCGCACGGTTACAGCCGGTACTCTTGACCGTTTTGCGTACGATACGGAAGATCTTTTCCAGCGCCTCTTTCTCCTCCACAGCACCGCGCAGGGGGTTGGTCGGATCTATGCCCGTGAATTCCAGGGCCGCGGACTCAATGTTGGCTCCGGTAAAGGGTTCTACATTGAAGGAGATGGCTTCATCCGGATAGAGAAAACCCTCTTCGTCCATGCTCATGGTGACGGCGGCGATTTCCAGCAGGGCGTCGGTCGCCGCATTGAAACCACCGGTTTCGACATCGATTACAACCGGTAGAAAGCCACGAAAGCGGCCAGCCATCAGGGTTTTTGGCGGGTTCTCTTCGCTGTTCAAGATCGTTCCTCATCGATAACCTGCCACTGCAGTGTTTCACCGGCTCGTAATGGAACCAGTACCTGCTCCCCGAGCTGTTGTGTTTCTGGAATCGTCCAGGGCTGTCTACGCAGAGTAATCTGATCGGTATGGCGTGGCAGTCGATAGAAGTCGGGGCCATTAAAGCTGGCAAAGGCTTCGAGTTTGTCCAGCACTCCCAGTTCTTCAAACACCTCGGCGTAGAGTTCCAGTGCCGCATGAGCGCTGTAACAACCGGCGCAGCCACAGCTGTTTTCTTTGGCGTTTTGTGCATGGGGCGCCGAATCGGTACCCAGGAAGAAACGGTTATCGCCACTGGCGACCACGTCCCGTAAAGCCTGTTGGTGACGATTTCGCTTGAGCACCGGCAAGCAGTAGAAATGGGGTTTGATACCACCGACCAACAGGTGATTACGATTGTACATCAGGTGTTGAGGCGTAATGGTTGCACCCACATTGCTGTCGGCGGAGCGAACAAACTGGGCAGCGTCTTCAGTGGTGATGTGTTCAAAGACGATTCTAAGTTCAGGGTAGCGCTCCCTCAGGGGGGAAAGTTGCTGGTCGATAAAAGCGGCTTCACGATCAAAGATATCGATACTGTCGTGGGTCACCTCTCCGTGTACCAGTAGAGGCATGCCGACCTCAGCCATGGCTTCAAGGGCCGGATAGATGTTTTCCAGAGCGGTCACGCCTGAATCTGAATTGGTGGTGGCTCCGGCGGGATAGAGTTTGGCAGCCGTAACCTGACCCTCCTTATAGGCGGCCCGAATGGTCTCGGCGCTGGTGTTATCGGTCAGGTAGAGCACCATAAGCGGTTGCCATTGACGATCTGTTGGGCGCTGGGCAAGGATTCGCTCCCGATAGGCCATAGCCTCAGCCAGATTGGTTACCGGTGGCGTAAGGTTTGGCATGACGATCGCGCGGCCAAAATAACGGGATGCATCGGCGACAGTGTGTTGCAGGGCAGCACCGTCACGCAGATGCAGGTGCCAGTCGTCGGGGCGAGTGATGGTAAGAGTATCAGTCATGAGGCAAGCCTTGATTGCGGATCCTTGTAGCAGTTGCGCATCCTACCCCAAAGCCGCTGCTGACGGTAGCGGGGGCGTGCGATCAAAGTGATGGTGGCAAGCTTTTGTTACAGGGGTAAAGTAATTGTTGGCTTGGCCGATAGCGGAAAAGAGAGAAGAACGTAACAAGACATATTCGGGAGTGAGCGGTGCGAGGATTGGGTAAATGGGTTGTTATGGGGTCGGGAATGCTAGCGCTGCTGGTGAGCTCGGCTCACGCCATGACATACCGGGCACCAATCGACAATTCGATCTGGAGGCTTGAGGCTTCGGTTTTCGAATGTCGTTTATCCCATGCTATCCCCAGTTATGGCGAAGCGGTGTTTTCCCATCGCGCTGGCGAACGGGTCAGTTTCTATCTGGATAGTTGGCACCGGCCGATGCGACAAGGTAAGGCGGAAATGACCGCTCAACCCCCATCCTGGCGTATCGGCTCCCCGGTGCGTGAAATGGGAGCAGTCAAGGTGGTATCTGGACGCCAACCCGTTGCTATCAAGGGCTCTCTGCCCAGTTCGATGCTGGCCCAGCTCTATGGAGGCATGCAGCCGACGATTCATCGTTTGGCCTGGTACGACAGCAAGCAGCCGGTAAATGTGGAGTTGTCACCGGTGAATTTTCAGGTCGTGTATCAGCAGTATGTGAGCTGCTTGTCGCAACTGCTACCCGTCAACTTCGACCAGATACAGCGCTCTTTCGTGCTCTTCGATACCGGCAAAACCCAGCTTCGTCAGGAAGCCTTGCAGAAACTTGGCAATATCATCACCTACGTTAAAGCCGATCCATCGGTAAGCACCATTTTTATTGATGGCCACACCGATAACCGTGGTCGAAGGCTGGCTAACCGTGAACTATCCAAAGAGCGCGCAGAGGTGGTAAGGGATTATCTGCAAAAGCGTGGACTGCCTACGGATATGATTCTGCTGCGTTTTCATGGTGAGCGCTATCCAGTGGTTAGCAATAACACCGCCGCCAACCGAGCCCGCAACCGCCGGGTTACCATCCGTCTGGAAAAAGAAGAAAACTTCGATACTTGAGCCCATACCGGGCGCCATTTCGGTGTAACGCTGTACTCCGTTACCGACATCTAATCAAAGAAAGCTCGGAAAATTCACCTTATCCCGCTATCGGGCTGGGCTTTGGTTACGTGGGCGTTTAGAATACTCTGCCTTTTGGACGTGAAAACTCGGCAATCATCAGTAGAACAAACAAAGAGAGTGGAATAACTCGATGAAAAGCATCAATAAAGTAGTCCTGGCATATTCCGGAGGTCTCGATACCTCGGTTATCGCCAAGTGGCTGGAAGACACCTACCAATGTGAAGTGGTCACCTTTACGGCTGACCTGGGACAGGGTGAGGAACTTGAACCGGCTCGCTTGAAAGCAGAAGCGATGGGTATCAAGGAGATCTACATTGATGACCTGCGAGAAGAGTTTGTCCGAGACTTCGTATTCCCCATGTTCCGCGCCAATACCATCTATGAAGGTGAATATCTGCTCGGAACGTCCATTGCACGCCCCTTGATTGCCAAACGACTGGTAGAGATCGCCAATGAAACCGGTGCCGATGCGATCGCGCATGGTGCCACCGGTAAGGGTAACGACCAGGTACGGTTTGAGCTGGGAGCCTATGCGCTCAAGCCTGGCATTCAGGTGATCGCCCCTTGGCGGGACTGGGACCTCAGCTCCCGTGAGAGCCTTCTGGCCTACTGCGATTTGCACAATATCCCTGTGGAAAACAAGCAGGGCAAGAAATCGCCCTATTCCATGGATGCCAACCTGTTGCACATCTCCTACGAAGGAGGGTTGCTGGAAGATCCATGGAATGAACCGGAAGAGGATATGTGGTTATGGAGCGTCTCGCCCGAGGCCTCACCGGAAGAGCCCACCTACCTCGAACTGGATTACCAGAAGGGCGACATTGTTGCCATCAACGGTGAGCCCATGTCACCTGCCCAGGTGTTAGCGCACCTCAACCGGATCGGTGGTGCCAATGGTATTGGCCGTGTCGATATTGTTGAAAACCGTTATGTGGGCATGAAGGCGCGGGGTTGCTACGAAACACCGGGTGGCACCATTATGCTCAAAGCCCATCGGGCGATAGAGTCGATTACTCTGGACCGTGAGGTGGCTCATCTGAAAGATGAGCTGATGCCACGTTATGCCAAGCTAATTTATAATGGCTACTGGTGGTCTCCCGAGCGTGAGATGCTGCAACAGATGATTGATAACTCACAGCGTTTCGTAAACGGTAAGGTGCGCCTTAAGCTTTATAAAGGCAATGTGATAGTGGTTGGTCGCCAATCTACAGATACATTGTTTGACGAAAGTATTGCAACCTTTGAAGACGATGCCGGTGCTTATGACCAGGCCGATGCGGCCGGCTTTATCAAGCTCAACGCATTGCGCATGCGCATTGCTGCCAAAAAAGGGCGCAGTCCTCTCGAATAAAAACTTGTATGGAAAATACTGAAAAAAGGGCTCCTATGCGGGGCCCTTTTTTTGTGGATGACTGACAGGCTTGTCGTTTACGAGAGATCCTGCAAGTTACTTATCGTTTGCAGGGTAGGGTTTTTTGTGGCTGTTTCCACTCGGTTACGCCCATTTTGCTTCGCCTCGTAGAGCGCTTTATCGGCACGGGAAATTAAGGTGGATGGGGTACCGTTAAGTTGTATTTCGGCAACACCGGCACTTATAGTAACGGCTTGGTCAATCCCAAAGTCACTGCTCTCAAAGGCGCAGCGGACGTTTTCGGCGAGGGTTTTTGCACCCGCTTGATCGGTATTGAAGCAAATGATCAAAAATTCCTCTCCTCCCCAACGACCGGCACAATCGACCTGTCGTGATTGATCACGAATGATATGAGCTGCCTGTATCAATACTTTGTCGCCGATTGGATGGCCAAAGGTGTCATTAATGGATTTAAACTTGTCGATGTCAATTAAAACCACAGAGAAAGCAGATTGATAACGCTCAAATTCCTGATGCCTGAGTTTTAGCATATCGTCGAGTTTGGCACGATTCGCAAGCCCGGTTAGTTTGTCAGTGGTAGACAGTTCCAGTAAGGCCTTGTTGTGCGCACGCAGTTGAGCATGGCGATAATAGAGAAATAGACCAATCACGAACAGGGCGGAAAAGATTTTTACGAGTAGATCCTTATCAACCACTGTTTCTACCCGGCGTGGAAGCCATTGATTGCTGATAGCGTTGCGAGTTTCAGTGGGCACCCTATTGATGGCTTTGTTCATTACTGCCAATAACTGAGGGTCATCTTTGCGTATGGCCAGGCGAAAATTAATACGGTTATCAAGAACGCCTGAAATTTTCAGTTCGGCGTTGTAATGCTGGGTAATAAGATGGCTGGTCGAACCCAGAGCGTCGATCATCCCGAACAGTTCTCCGCTGGCAACCAATGCCATGCCTTCTCTGAGAGAGTCGACATCAACAAGGTTCAGGTTTGGATATTTTCTGCGCACGAAAGCTGCCATGCCGTAGTCTTTAACGATGCCAATGCGATGATTGCCGATGATGCCTATATCGGTGATAAAGGGCTCTTTATGCTTTGTGACAATCACAACGCTGGAAACAATATAGGGTTTGCTGAATTCGAAGTGTTTAGCTCGACTCTTGGTTTTAACCTCAAGAGAAAGCATATCGCATTCACGTTGTCTGGCTTTATCCAGTGAATCTTTCCATTTGGCTGTTTTAATCACTCGAAAAGGGGTGGCTAAGTGTTGAGAAAACAATGCGAAAAAGGCCGCAGACATACCTATGTGTTGTCCTTCTTGGTCGAATGCTTCGTAGGGTAACCAATCCGGGTCGATGCAAACGGTGATCTCATCTCGATTTTCTAAATACTTCTTTTCCTCCAGGCTTAGTTTGGAGATCGCGGATGGGGCTTTATGAGTCGATTCGATCCACTTGGCTCGCATCGCGAAAATTTCTGAATCGGTCAGCTTGTCCATGCCTTTTTGCAGAATATCCCTGAGTATATAGTTGCTTTTTTTGACACCGATACTCATGGTGGCGGCAAAGGCTTCATTTTCTACTCTGGCTCGGGTGGTCAGGCCGACCAGTGTGTTCTCCCGGACCAGATAATCCACTACTGCCAAGTCCGCAATGGTGGCATCGGCCTGGCCAAATAAAACCGCTTCCAGCGATTGTTTGGCGCCTGGTGTGAGTTTTAAGTGGATACCCGGATAATGGGCCTGCAGCAATTCATGAAAATCAAATCCACGGGGCACGGCTACGGTCAAGCCAATAAGGTCTTCAAGGTTGTTAATATCCGTGACTTCTTCGGAAGTGATAATGGAGGGAATTGAAATCAGGTAGGGCTCGGTAAAGCTGAATGTTTTGCGCCGTTCTGGAGTGCTGCTCATATTCATGATGGCATCAAGCTTGCCCAGTGGCACCATGGACATAAAATCATCCCAGTCCGGGCCGCTGACAAAGTTCACGGTGAGTCCGACTTTTTTGGCAACCAGCTGGATAAAGTCGATTGAATAACCTTTAGGGATATTGCCGTCGTTGTAGTTGAATGGAGGCCAGTCCATTTCGTTGGAGACGCGAATCACTGGGTTGGCCGCGATATAGGCTTGTTCTTCTGTTGTAAGCTCAATCTCAGCGGCTTTGCTACTCGTGCTGAATGCCAGGCACAGCATGCCAAAAAGGCTGCAAAATGTGAGAAATAACTGCCGCATAGTGTCCTTCCGCTGGGCGCTAATACCGATGCTTGTAGGACTAAGAGTAACAGGAAATCGAAAGTTCGCGACTTTCTGACAGAATCGTGCCATTACCAATAAAAGGCCTGATCTCACGGGCTTCTCTGTGGCATAAATGAGGGGGCAGGACTTGGTTAACCTAGCCCTTTGCTGGATCCCTTGCTGGCGATCAATTCAATCGCATAACCATCGGGATCCCGTACAAAAGCAATTTCGGTGGTGCCGCCTTTAACGGGCCCGGGTTCGCGGCTGATGTCGCCACCGGCTTCCCGGATACGCTCACAGGTACCGTAGAGGTCGTCGGTGGATAGGGCGATATGGCCAAAAGCATTGCCGTGGTCGTAGCTATCGGTACCCCAGTTGTAAGTCAGTTCGATAACCGCCCCCTGACTCTCATCGCCATAGCCAACAAAGGCCAGGGTGTACTTATAGGCTTCGTTTTCGGATTTTCGCAGTAGCTCCATGCCCAGAATACGGGTGTAAAAGTCAATCGAGCGGTCCAGGTCGCCGACACGGAGCATAGTATGTAATAAACGCATAGCGGGTATCCTTTCAGGTTGCTGTTAAGGGGCTGGAGCCGTGATTACATTGCCGTTGAGCGTAACGGATTGCAGGTCGATGCGGTAGCCGCTGCCGCGCTCGACATGCTCAATGCGAACGAGCATGTGTTCCCACTGCGGTGCAAACCAGAAAACGGTCTCCCGGTCCTTACCCTTTTTTCTCACGCGCTTGACCTTGATCGCTTCCACTGAGCCTAGCGGGGTATCGATTACCTCGGTTTCCAGTCGTTGAAACCTAAGTGTTTTCTGCTTATCGGCGTCTTCGACGACCGGGTAATGAAGTTCTGAACGGCCGTTGATCAAATCGATACGAATCTGTTCCTGGTAGCTGAGTTCGTCCTGTTGTCCCTTCGTTACTTCTTTTGACCAACTGGTCTTACCCTCGTTGGCAACAGTACTTAACTCCCAGTCGAACACCAGATCGGTAGCGTCGCGGGAGCGGGTGCCTCGATAACGATAGCTGTGGGGTACGACACCAGCCTCATTTGTGATCGATAAATGAGAGGTTTGATGTTGGTAAAACTTGATAAACAGAACGCTGATATCGGTATTGAAGTAAGCCTCATAGCGACCATCTTCCAGCCGGTTTAGCCCGCGCTTGGCTTCTCCGGTTTGGCCATAATAGGTGGCGTTGTAAACCGCTTCGTAAGGCGATAGCAGTTCAGCACGTACCAGCGTGGATGAAAGGAGAAAACAAAGGGCTAGGGCGTTTCGTATTGAGGTCATGGCGATCTGTGTTGGTCGAATAAAGCTTATAGTAGCTTGCCTGAGGCAGAAGGACCAAGGCCAGGATCTTGCCCTGAGCCCTAATCGTGATACTGGTAGCCTTCGACAGGCAGAGGGGCGTTGTCCAGGTAGGCTACTCCCTGTTCGAGACGTAAACGACCCTCGGCAAACCACTGCGCGGCCAGTGGGTAAATTCGATGTTCTACCGCGTGGACTTTGGCCGCCAGAGTCTCTTCACTATCGGCAGAGCTGACAGCGACCGGTGCCTGAATAATGGTGGCGCCGCCATCGAGCTCTTCTGTGACAAAGTGAACGGTAGCTCCGTGCCACTCATCACCGGCTTCCAGCGCCCGTCGATGAGTATGAAGTCCGCGGTACTTGGGTAGCAACGAGGGGTGTATGTTGAGCATACGACCCTCGTAACGACGGGTGAATTCGGGGGTCAGAATGCGCATAAAGCCGGCGAGAATCACCAGCTGGGCTTGCATACCATCGATGGTTTCGCTGAGCGCCGCGTCGAACGTTTCCCGGGATTCGAACTGCCGGTGATCCACCAGAGCGGTAGTGATGCCGGCACGCTGGGCTCGCTGGAGCCCAAACGCCTCTTCACGGTTGCTGATGACGCCACTGATCTCGATACCAATTTCGTTGGCACGATCAATCAACGCCTGCAAATTGCTACCGCTTCCGGAAATGATGACTACGGTTTTCATTGCCATATCGATAATGCCCTAGAGTCCGCGCAGTTCTACCTGTTCTTCATCGTTAGTGGCGGTTGCGATTTCGCCAATTACCCAGGGGGTTTCACCCTCTTCGGCCAGCAAGGCCAGAGCGCTGTCGCGTTGAGCGCTTGGTACCACAATCACCATGCCTACGCCGCAGTTAAGGGTGCGGTACATTTCACGTTCTTCAACATTGCCCTGTGCTTGCAACCATTGGAAAACCTCGGGACGTTGCCAGCTATTGATATCAATAATGGCCTTGCAGCTGTCCGGCAGAACCCGGGGAATATTTTCCAGCAAACCGCCCCCGGTAATATGGGAGAGCGCATTGACCTGTGACTCACGAATCAGGCGCAGCAATGCCTTAACGTAAATACGGGTGGGCTCCATCAGGGCCTCACCCAGGGTTTTATCACCCATCGCTTGACTCAGGTCGTTGTCGGACACTTCCAGAATCTTGCGAATCAACGAATAGCCATTGGAGTGCGGGCCCGATGAGGGCAGGGCGATTAGCAGGTCGCCAGCTTTGACCTTGCTGCCATCAATCAGGCGCGATTTCTCGGCGACACCGACACAGAATCCAGCCAGGTCGTAATCTTCGCCTTCGTACATGCCGGGCATTTCTGCCGTTTCACCACCAACCAGCGCGCAGCCGGCCAATTCGCAGCCTGCACCAATGCCGGTAACAACCTGGGCAGCCACATCGACATTCAGCCGGCCGGTTGCGTAGTAATCGAGGAAAAACAGGGGTTCGGCACCGGCCACGATCAGATCGTTGACGCACATGGCGACCAGGTCGATACCAATAGTATCGTGTTTGCCGAGTTGCATGGCCAGTGCCAGCTTGGTACCAACGCCATCAGTACCGGATACCAGAACCGGTTCATCGTAACCTTTGGGCAGCTCGCACAATGCGCCAAAGCCGCCTAAACCGGCCATGACTTCCGGACGACGAGTCCGCTTGGCGACTCCTTTGATACGGTCGACCAGTTGGTTACCGGCATCGATATCGACTCCGGCGTCTTTGTAACTGATCGAGGGCTTGTTGGCATCACTGTGGCTGGTCATTCGGGGCCTGCATGGTTGGCGAAAATAGGAAAAACTGTGACCCCTGTTTGGGGCTGCGCTATTTTAACAACAGTTTAGGGTTGCGAACAGGGATGCCTACGGACGAATCTGTGGCAAAATAGATCTTTTACTTTTGTGGAAACTTCTTTCGATGGTTCATTGCCTGATAGCTTTGCGTAGACTCCTTATAGGTTCACTCTTGGTATTGGCTTGGCAAACGCCGGTCTGGGCCGAGAGCGTAAAGAATTTGTACAGTGCCGAGGTGCTGGTGCAGGGGCAGGATGCGGAATCCCGTGCCATCGGCATGAAGCAGGCACTGACCATCGTATTGGGTAAGGTTTCCGGTAGCCGCCTGGCTGCCGATCCCGCATTTTTGCAAAGGCTTGGCGATGCGGGACGTTATGCCCGCACCTTTGGCTATCGTGAAACCGATGAAACCCTGACCAACGATGCCGGCAAGCAGGTCGCTGCGAGCCGCATGAAAGTCAGCTTTGATGCCAACGGAGTAATGAATCTGGCACGGGAGTTAAATATGCCAATCTGGGGGGCTAATCGGCCATCGGTATTGGTGTGGTTAATAGAGGAACGTCGGGGCCAGCGTGAAGTGGTGGCCAATGGCGGTACCGGGCCGTTAAATGAAGCCCTGGCGGCTGAAAGTGATAATCGTGGATTGCCGGTGGTGCTGCCCATTATGGATATTAATGATCGTACCGAGATCACCGATACCGAGCTCTGGGGACTGTTTGCCGAGCCTATAGTCGAGGCATCAACGCGTTATAATCCCGGGGCCATTTTGGCTGGACGGTTTTATCGCAACGCTTCCGGTCAATTGATAGGTCGCTGGATGATGATCTTTCGGGGAGAACGCAGCAGTATCAGCGTAACCTCAGTATCGGAGCAGGCATTAGTGCAACAGGGGATGGATCTTGCGGTACAGGAACTGGCCAAACGTTATGCCGTGCAGGCTGATGAGATCAGCGAATTGCCTGCCAAATTGCTGTTGTCAGGGGTCTATTCGGCGGATGACTACGCC
Source organism: Aestuariirhabdus haliotis (assembly GCF_023509475.1). Taxonomy (NCBI): domain Bacteria; kingdom Pseudomonadati; phylum Pseudomonadota; class Gammaproteobacteria; order Oceanospirillales; family Aestuariirhabdaceae; genus Aestuariirhabdus; species Aestuariirhabdus haliotis. The sequence goes on from NZ_JAKSDZ010000017.1 coordinate 20,325, forward strand.
CAGGCGATGGCCTATTTACAGCAAATGACCGCGGTTCGAGGAGCCAAACCTCTTGAAGTGCAAGGTGACTTACTTACTTTGCATCTGACGATCGATGGCGGTTTGCAACAGCTGCAGGAAGTCATTGCCCTCGATAGTCGCATGCAGCCCCAGCCCCAACGGAATGAGCTGGAACCCATCGGTAGCCGTTCGTTGTATTACCAGTGGCTGGGTGCCCAGTAAGACGTAAGGGTTTAAAAATCATTATGAGTTCGTCGAGATCATCACGACACCTACAAATTTCTACGGATAGGATGTAACAATGGATGCACAGGGTATGACCAGCTCCCAGCGCTGGTTTATGCTGGGAACAGCTTTGGTGATCGGTGGCCTTATCTATTTACTGAGCCCGATTCTAGCGCCTTTTCTGGTCGCAATGATTCTTGCCTATCTGGGCGATCCCATTGCCGATCGGCTGGAAGCAAAAGGCTGGTCTCGAACCTGGTCGGTGGTGGTGGTTTTCGTCGTGATGACGCTATTACTGCTGGCCGTCTTGCTGGTGGTGATTCCCATGCTCGGTGCTCAGTTGCGGTACCTGATAACCAATTTGCCGGAGTGGATAGGGTTTGTTGAGCAACACCTGGTGCCTCTGTTGCAGACAAAACTGGGGGTTGAAGCCGAGAGTTTGCAATTTTCTGCATTGATATCGGAAGTGCGAGACAGCTGGAAAGGCATCGGTAACCTGATGGTGGGTGGTCTGGTGTCGGTGTCCAAATCCGGGCTTGTGGTTATTGCCTGGCTGGCCAATCTGTTGTTGATACCCGTCGTAGCATTTTACTTGCTGCGGGATTGGGACATCCTGATGGACAAATTCAGTGCCTTGCTGCCCATCAATCTGCAACCGGTCATGAGAGGCCTGGCCAGCGAGTGTGATGAGGTGTTGGGGGCTTTTCTGAAGGGGCAGATGATCGTCATGATCTGTCTCGGGGTTATCTATTCCATAGGTTTGTGGGTGGTTGGGCTCAAGCTGGCTTTGGTAATTGGGTTATTGGCCGGATTGGCCAGTATTGTCCCCTATATGGGGTTTATTGTAGGGATTGGTGCGGCGCTGGTGGCGGCCCTGTTCCAGTTCGATGGTTATTTGCCCCTGGTATGGGTCGGGGTGGTCTTTATGATTGGGCAAGCACTGGAAGGCATGGTGCTGACACCCATGTTGGTGGGAGACCGCATTGGCTTGCACCCGGTAGCGGTCATCTTTGCCATCATGGCGGGAGGGCAGCTGTTTGGTTTTACCGGAGTGCTGCTGGCCTTACCCATTGGCGCCGTGATTATGGTATTACTACGCCATCTGCATGGTCATTACCGGCAGAGCCACTTTTACCATGCCGATATTTCGGATCAAGCCACCGATGTACCACCGGCCAACCAATCGGGAACTGATGTTTAGCTGTCATGACTGATCCAGTGCAATTGCCCCTGGGTATTCGCCTGCGCGACGATGCCACCTTTGATAACTTTACGGTCGGTGACAATGGCCTGTTGTTATCGATGCTGGATCCTCGAGAAGCGCAAATCGGGCAAACCGAACAGGTGGTGTTTATTTATGGTAACCCCGGTGTCGGGGTCAGCCACCTTTTACAAGCGGCTTGCCATCAGGCCGAACAGGCCGAACAGGGCTGTGTTTATCTACCGATGTTAGAGCTGAAGGATTATTCGGTGTCGTTACTGGACGGCCTGGAAAGTCTCTCGCTGGTGTGTATCGATGATCTGGAGCAGATTGCCGGTTCCCCGCTATGGGAGGAGGCCTTATTTCATCTGTTTAATCGCCTGCGTGAAAGCGGAACCCGTTTGCTGTTAGGGGCCAGGCAGACACCGACTAATATGGGCATTTTGTTGCCTGACTTGATTTCCCGGCTGGGCTGGGGATTGGTGTTTCAGGTCCAGCCCCTGAGTGATGAACAAAAGTGTGTCGCCCTGATACTGCGAGCCCATAATCGTGGGCTGGAGATGAGCGATGAACTTGCGCGCTATATCCTGTCCCGCAGTGATCGTGGAATGGGGGCGCTGTTCAAGGTACTTGAACAGCTGGATAATGCATCCTTAAGAGATAAGCGAAGGCTGACGTTACCCTTTATCAAACAGGTGATGGGCTGGTAACACAGAATTACTGGGGCTTTTTCTCGCTGAGTCCTGATCGTGGGCTTGGATCAGTAGCTATAGAGTGAAACTTCATCTGCAGTCATTGAATACCCCGCCATGCCGAGGTCTGATTCATAACCCTGAATACTGAGTTTTCCTTCTATCCAAAAGGGGTCAAACAGCTCGTCAGCTTCCAGTCCTTCCGGGTAGCGTACGTAAATGATCTGGTTGGCCGGAGGAGGGGGGACATGGATACAGGCGCCAAAGTAGGGCACGAGTAGAAATTCGCGAATCACCTGTGTGTCGTCAAATTCAAGAGGTACCACATAGCCCGGAATTCGAACCTGCTGTTGATCCAGTTCTGTCACCAGTTGAGGACTGATTTGCAGTCCGTTCATCCGATCCTTGGCTTCCTGGATCATCTGCTCGGTCATATTGGCCAGATCGTGATAGTTGGCATTGCGCTCGGCCAGCACCTCGTTAACTTGAGATTGTGGCACCAGATCGAGCCAGTCCAGGGTTCGAGATTCAGCCTGAGTGATACTGGACAGGAGGCCCAGCAAACATACTGTAAACGCGCGGACAATCATCGGTTGACCTCTTAAAGGCGAAGGCTAAGGCCATCGCTCAACGAATTTTTATAGGCTCGCCAGGCGGGTAAAAGTCCAATAATCAAGGCGCCGGAAATTACTGAGGTGATGATAGACAACTCGTAAAGCCCGGGTGCTCTAATGCTTATCTGGATGCCATACAACTGATTAACAAGGGGCTGTGCCAGAAGCAGTAGGAAGTACAACAGGGCCAGCCCTAAAAAACAGCCTAAGCTGGCTAATATAACGGATTCACTGAGCATTAGGGTAAAAATATGCCGAGGTCGCGCGCCCAATGCTCGTAATATGGCCATTTCCCGCCGGCGTTCATTTAGCGATGTCAGTATGGTTGTCAGCATGCCGATGAGCCCCGCAGCCACCACAAACACAGAAATAACGAACAGCGCTTTCTCGGCATTGCCGATCAGATTCCACAGCTGGCGAAGCGTGACCCCAGGCAGTATGGCCAGCAAGGGCTCTTGTGGGAGCTGGTTGATCTCCCGCTGAACGCTGAAGGTGGCGATGCGGGATTTAAGTCCAACAAAAATAGCGGTTATCGACTCGGGTTGAAGGTCGGAAGCCGCTTTTTGTGGAGCTCCTGCACGGGGTGCTGCACCGCTCTCCCAGCCCTGGTGAATTGCTTCTATGGCCTGTAATGAGACATGAATGGTGCGATCAACGGGAGTCCCTGTAGGGGCCAAAATTCCGCTGACCTTAAAAGGATTATCGCTATGATCGGCAAAGCTGACCTTGCCGGTACCGTGGGACAAGATTAATGAACTGTCGATTGAGTAACCCAGTTCTTGCGCGACTTCATAGCCCAGCACGGCATCGTGCAGGTCATTAAACCAATCCCCTTCGGCTACTGTCAGTGGGGTGCGATTACCGTAGCGGTAATGATTCAGATAGCTGTCTGTGGTGCCAAGAACCCGGTAGCCTCGATGGGAGTCGCCCAAAGAGATCGGGATCGACCACTTTACCTGGGGGTGCTGGGTTATCTGTTGATAGCTGCTCCAGCGAATATTGTTGGTGGCATCGCCTATGCGGAACACCGAATACAGCATCAGTTGAACGGGACCGGTTCGGGCTCCGACAATCAGATCTGTCCCCGAGAGCGTTTGGGTGAAACCGCGTTTTGCTTCCTGACGAATGGTTTCAACCCCAAGCAATAAGCTTACGCTGATGGCGATGGATAGCAGGGTGAGCAGGGCGGTGGTACGTCGGCTCAACAGACTTTTCCAGGCAAGAGAGAGAACCGACATCAGTCTTCCTCCTGCAGGCTGGCCTGATTGATGGTGGGCAGATCGATCAGGTTATCAAATTGCCCTTCCAGACTGGCATCGTGGCTAACAAATAGCAGTGTGGTGCCCACGCTGTCACATTCATCAAACAGCAACTGCAGGAAGCGTTCCCGGTTTTGGGTGTCGAGCGCCGAGGTCGGTTCATCCGCGATCAGAAGCTCGGGACTACCGATGAGGGCGCGGGCCGCAGCGACCCGTTGTTGCTGACCGATGCTCAGCGATGCCACCGGGCGATCGAGCAATCCCGAACCTTGACCAATCCCCAAATGGTCCAGTAACCGCAGGGCTTCGGTTTCGAGGTTTGATGATCGCTCCAGCGCACGATGCTGACGACGCGCACTAAAGCGGCAGGCGAGGACAACATTCTCAACTACTGACAGATAGGGCAGCAAGTTAAACATCTGGAAGATGTAACCAATGTGATCGCTGCGAAAATGGTCTCGTTGAGATCCATTAAGCTGATGCAATTGATGCCCTAACACCTCCACAGAGCCCGATTGTGTCGATAACACTCCGCCCAAAAGCCCCAACAGCGTGGTTTTTCCGCAACCACTGGGGCCGCGAATAAAAATGCGTTTACCGGCATCGATCTCAAGCTGAGGAATCAGCAAAACGGGATCATGGCCAGGCCAGGCGAATCGGGCCTCTGAGACGGAAATGATAGGGGGCATAGGGTGCTTAGTTGAGCTCAACCATAGGTGATGAAGGTGTTAGCTTGATCATATCCTGTCGGCTTTCAGTGATCCATTGGGTGTTGATGCTTTCCATGGCAGGGAAGTTATCGAACAGTTTGAAGGTGATTCGAGCCAGTTTTTCCGGGTTTTGGCACTGATAGTGATAATGCGCTTCTATGTCCTGGTGATCATCATCATGGTGCTCTTTATGTTCATCATCATGGTGCTCTTTATGTTCATCGTCATGATGCTCTTTATGTTCTTCATCATGGTGCTCTTTGTGTTCATCATCATGGTGCTCTTTATGTTCATCGTCATGATGCTCTTTATGTTCATCGTCATGATGCTCTTTATGTTCATCGTCATGATGCTCTTCATGTTCTTCATCATGGTGATCTTGGTTGGATTTGGCATGGCTCGGACTGTTTTCCAGGCCTTCCAGTTTCAGATCCTTTAGAGAACATTGGGCATCTTCCGGAAGTTGTATCAGGGTCTCGGGTTTGCGTAATTGCTGTATCAATTGGGCGACTTGCTGACGCTGTTGATCGGTTTTGGGGTCGTGCTCAAAGCCCAGCAGGTTATAGGCTGGGGAGACCAATTGCACTTCCAGTTCTTTCCCCTCCAAGGCTATTTTCAGGTCAGCATGACCATGTTCATGTGCGGCAAGTTCGGCCGTCGCTGAAGTGGCGATGAACAGGCTGGTACAGGCGAGGGAAGACAGTAGAAAATTAGGGCGCTTTGACACAGTGAATGACTCCGGGCAGTGGATTGTTGCTGTTGATGTGATTAGTCCATGGATGAGGCTGACTCCGACCTTTATTTCTCAGTAGGTGGGTGTTGTTCGGTGTCCATAGGGGTACGTTTCTTTCGTTTTGTTATGTTATAACAAAACGAAAGAAAGGCAACAACAAACTGCCGGAGGGTTTACAAACCTTGATTAATCAGCTGGAATTTCCAGCGGACATACATCATAGAGCTACAAAACAGCAGAGCACTGAGGGTCGACTCTAGCCAGCCAAAAAGGTCGGAGGGGTCTGCGAAGGCGTTAAGCACGCCGGCGGTGAAGTAAAACAGGACGACAAAGCAGAGCCAGGCATGGGCTCTGGGAGCGCCACCCAGTACGGCGGGTAAAAAGAGCAGCAGGGGAACCGTTTGAACCAGCCAAATGATGAGCAAGTTATCGACCTCTGGAGGTCGGATCACAAAGGTCCACATAGTGATCACCACCAACAGGGAGAAATACAGCACACGGCTGAATTTGTCCGCGTAGTCCGCTTTTTGTTGCAGGCTAGCGTTCGTCATTGTCTGTTCCTTGTAGTCGACTGGCCAGGCGTGCGATGCGCTGACCTAAGGCCAGACAGAGATTGGTTTCATCTTCGCTGAGTGCTAACTCGCTATCGGCACCGGCCAGATGGCTGGCGCCATAAGGTGTGCCACCCGTCGTGGTGCGCATCAAAGCGCTTTCGCTGTAGGGCAGACCACAATACAGCATGCCGTGGTGAAGCAGGGGGAGCAGCATACTGAGCAAAGTACTCTCTTGTCCGCCGTGCAGGCTGGAGGTTGAGGTAAAGGCAGCAGCGGGTTTGTCGATCAGTGCTCCGGTTAGCCAAAGGGCACTGGTGCCGTCGATAAAGTATTTCAAGGGGGCGGCCATATTGCCAAAACGTGTCGGGCTGCCCAGGATCAGGCCCGAGCAGTGGCGCAGATCTTCTTCAGAACAATACAGTGCACCCTCAACAGGTATGCTGTCTTCGCTGGCTTCGCAAACCGTGGACACCGCAGGCACGGTACGCAATCTGGCCTCCATGCCGGAGATACTTTCGACCCCTCGTGCGATCGCTTGCGCCATATCCGCGGTGGCGCCGTGGCGACTGTAATAGAGCACCAAGATATAAGGTTGCATTACAAAATCTCCAATACCGCTTCGGGAGGACGGCCGATGGCGGCGCGTTGGCCGCTGACGACTATCGGGCGTTCAATCAGGCGCGGACAGTTGAGCATGCCTTCGATCAGTTGCTGTTCACTCAGCTCGGGCTGGTTGAGTCCCAGTTCCTTGTACTCACTCTCTTTGGTACGCATCAATTCGCGTGCTGAGGAGAGTCCCAGCTGGCCAATAATGGTTTGCAGCTGGTCTGCATTGGGCGGCGTATCCAGATAGAGAATAACCGTTGGTTGCAGCCCTTGCTCTTCGAGTAACTGCAATGTTTGGCGTGATTTGGAGCAGCGCGGATTGTGGTAGATGACGACGTCGGACATTGCTGGGTTACCTCTCCCGTGACATGATGATGGCCTTCACCCCGCATTCATTTGGTATCGGCGCGAGGTGAGCTTGGGTCGCTATTCTAGAACGATTGGCAGGGATGGAGAAAGGCTAGTATGAGCAAGGTTGAGAGTGCGCTGCATTATTTGCGCTATTTACAGCGGCGTTTTGTCGAAGATGGTTGCTTGCAGCGCGCCTCCTCCCTGACCTACACCACCCTGTTTGCCGTTGTTCCTATGATGACCGTGACCTATAGCATGCTATCGGCGATACCCTCTTTTGATGGGGTCGGAGAGCAGGTGCAAAATTTTATTTTTGAGCATTTTGTGCCCTCTGCTGGCGCGACAGTGGAAGAATACCTTCAGGGGTTTTCCCGCCAGGCTCGGCACTTAACCGCCATTGGTATCGCCATCCTGGTGGTGACCGCCTTTATGATGTTGAGAAGTATCGAAAGCGCACTGAATGCGATCTGGCGAGTAGAGCATGGTCGCCGAGGACTCGCGGGATTCCTTTTGTACTGGGCGATTCTTAGCCTCGGTCCGCTCCTGTTGGGTTTGGGATTTGTGCTTACCTCTTACGTGGCGTCGCTTAAATTATTTACCGACACCAGCGAAATGCTGGGGCTGGGCAGCTGGTTGTTCCGGATTCTGCCGTTCTTGATGGGGGTGGCGGCCTTTTGTTTGATCTATATGGCGGTACCCAATCGAAAGGTGTTGTTTCGACATGCTCTGGTGGGAGGGATTACGGTTTCCCTGTTGCTTGAGCTGGCAAAATCCCTGTTTGCCCTGTTTATCTCTTTTTCCCCCTCTTATCAGTTGATTTATGGGGCTTTCGCTGCAGTCCCTCTGTTCCTGCTTTGGATCTACCTGGGTTGGGTGATAATTCTGATTGGTGCGGAAATGGTTCGCAGTCTGAGTGATCTGCAGGCCATTATGATTCGTCATCCCTTGCCCAATATGATTCAGGCGCTGTTAGTGATGGAGGCCTTTGATGAGGCCTTTGCTCATGGGCAACCCATGACTCGCGAACAATACCAGCTACGGCGTCCGATCAGTATGGAGCAGTGGGAATGTTGTTGTCGGGCGTTGGCCCGAGAGGGGCTACTGCGGGAAGATCAGGAGGGAAGCTGGACGCTGTGTCGCAATCTGGCCAAAGTCGAGTTGTGGACGTTAATACGAAACCTGCCCTGGAGTATTCCAACCGCAAAGAGCTTATCGGAAGTCAATGAAGCTTTACCAAGTTGGTTGCTGTCATTACTGGCCCGATTGCAACGGTTTGATGCCGATGGCAATAAACAGTTCTCGATCAGTTTGTCCGCCCTTTTTTCAGGGGATGAGGACTCATCACCGGAGCCAGCCGCTCAGTCTACGCCCTGAACCATGTTGCACTGGCAAGAAACCCTTGAGCCTGGCAGCCTGAGAGCTCAAGCGGCCTGAAAGCTAAATCGGTCGATTAATGGGGTTCGGGTTAATAGTTCTGATGCACGCACATCGTACTGTTTGCCCTGCTGGGGGACGTCGAGATGCATCTCCCGTCCGGTGTTATAGACGCCACTGGCCGCCAGTACACTGTGCTGTTGGCGGCCATTGTTGCGCTGGGTCACCAACAGACCAGATCGATAATTATCGCCGGGACCGGGACGATCCTGAGGGCAAAGTTTGATCGGGCGTATTGCACCACGGATATATTCTACCCCTACCAGCTTTTGTGAATTTGGCGTGTTTTGTTGCCAGCGAACAATGCCCAGTATCCAGTGTGGGTGGGATTGGCGATCGCTACGGGTTGCAATGACCTGACCGTTGTAGAGATTTTTCAGGTCAGACTGCGATAGACGCAGGCAAAAGCCTCCATGACTCTCGTTCATCATTTTGCCGGTGGTTTTCTGCTGATTATGAGGGTCGGTTTCAATGGTGGAGGGCGTCAGCAGGTGGTGGATGCTGTGTATTCCCCAAACGATCCCGGCCATAGCGGTTACCGGTATGCGCAAATCCTGACGGTAATTGAGCTGCTGCCAGCATTGGCTGGCCTTCTGCAAGAGATCAATCGCGTGTTCTGAATTAATGGCAGCTGGCATGCCAATGGAAGTGCTGCTGCTGCCGGATGAGAGTGAATGAATGTGCTGCTCAACCAATGAAATCAGCTTTTTACTGTTGATCAGGCGCAGCTCGGCTGATTGAGGTGGTTGGTGGCTGTGATTGCTGAACGGTTTGTCCGCATGGTTGAGGTCAACCATAAAGGCATTGTCGGTGCCTTCGCTCTCGAATTGCTGATCCAGCATGACGTACTTGGACCAGTGCCCCAGATAGTTGAAAAGCACCCAGTGTTCACCGCTGTTGAGCTGATAGGGGTTGGCCCCTTCAAGCATCAGTATCTGTTTAAACAGGTCACTGCTGGTATTCGCCGTAACCGGCTCGAACACCTGTCCGACCGTCACCTGATGCAAGTGGCGGCTCTCGGCCAGAAAATACAATTGGTTGATTTCACTCCAGATGTAGGAGGGGTGTTGTTGAAAATTATCGTAACAATGCAGCAGGCAGTGACTCAGATAATAGAGGCTCATATAAATATGGGTGGCCAGACTGCGGCCTCCCTGGCGACTGTTTAGGCTCTCCTGCAGGATGATCTTGTAACCGTTTGCCATCTCCTCTTTCAGCTGCATCAGATTGGCTGTTTCGGTGGCCTTTTTAGGGCGCAGGTATTTGATTGAAATGCTGGGCCGATAGTAGCTTTCAAAAACCCGATAGCTATAGTCGAAACTCTGCATAATTCCGATACGATCGCTGATGGCAATCTGGGTACGGTTAAGCAGGGAGAGTAGTTTGGTGCACTCCTGAAGAGCCGTCGGGATATTACCCAGTGGTAGCTCCTGCAGCTCATGTTTCACGGCTTTGGGTGTTGCTGCAAATAAAGTGCTGCGACTGATCTCCTGTGGGGGAGTGTGCAGTTGTGGTATCTGTGTAGTCATGCTGCAATCCTTGCAGGCTGGGCGTTCCATTGCGTTGTCTGGCTAGGTAACATGGAACATCCTAGAGGCGCTAAGCGTCGCACGAGTGGCCAAAAAACGAGCGTATTATGAGAATAGTTCTTCTCGCTATTTGTTGTCTAATGAGTATTGGTTGTAGTGAAGCGGTTTTTTATGACCAGCATGGTAATAACATTCAGCTTGATCGCTTAAATGGCGACTGGGCCGTGGTCAATTATTGGGCCGAATGGTGTGAACCCTGCCGTGAAGAGATCCCTCAGCTGAATAATCTGCACCAGGCTAATCAAGGTGTGCAGGTACTTGGGGTTTCCTTTGATGGCGCGCAGTCTGCAGTCGAGCTGGATCAGCAGATCAAAGCCATGGGCATTGAGTTTCCGGTATTGGATCGGGATCCGGCCGATGATCTTGGGGTGAAGCGTCCGATGGCGCTGCCAGCCAGCTGGATTATTAATCCTGACGGCAAAGTGGTAGAGCAACGCCTGGGTCCGCAGACCGAGGCAGAATTACTCCAGGCTATTGCACTCTTAAAGGCGCAAACACAATGAGCATTGAACTCTGCCGCAGAGCGGTCGTGAGTGGCAAGGTGCAGGGCGTGTGGTTTCGTGCGTCCACCCAGCGGCGGGCGCTGCAGTTGGGCGTGACAGGTTGGGCCCGTAATCTGCCTAATGGCGACGTTGAGGTGCTGATGTGTGGCGCCGAAGATGCCATTGCAGAGCTTGAACAGTGGTTGCATAAAGGACCGCCGTTAGCGCGTGTACGAACCCTGGAGGTTGAAGAAGTAGCTCTGTCCGATCCCCAGGGTTTTACGACGGGCTAGCGGTCCTCAGGATTCATGAACAAACCAGTGGTCGTACCAGGCGTTCATCACCCGTTCGGGATACCAGGTTTTGCCCAGGCTGCCGTTGTAACGGGCTAACCCCCGAATCAGGTTACCTTTCTCTTTTTTCAGATAGAAGGAGAGTATGGTGCAACCGTATCTGAGGTTGGTATCGATGTCGGTCAGGTTATCTTCCGGTCGGCCAATCTCATTTTTCCAAAAGGGCATCACCTGCATTAAGCCTTGCGCTCCGGCCGATGATACGGCGTAGCGGTTAAAACCACTCTCTACCTGAATCAGGGCCAAGACCAGTTCGGGTTGCAGATTCGCGCGAGTGGCTTCGCGGTGAATCTGCTGCAGCAACTTGAGTCGACGATTGTGATCCGGGATTCGGCGCTGTAAACGATTGGACATATCCAGCAGCCAGACCTGGGCATCGAAGCGATCCTCGAAGCTCTCGGATTGGTTGACGGTATCAACCAGCAGGGCTCGGAGATCGGGGTCAACCTCATCGGTTGCCAGTGCTGACAGCGGGGAAATAACCAGACAAAGCAACCCCAGGACTCGCAATAGCGAGGTTCCGGGTGTTGCTGTTGTCATGTGCCAACTCAATTTGTGCTCAGGCCTGAATCTGTTGTTGCAAGAAGCTGATAACAGAGTCGAGGTCCAGATCCTGTTTATCACTCTGGCGACGGTTTTTATACTCAACCTTACCTTCTTTCAAGCCCCGCTCGCCGATGACCAGACGATGAGGAATACCAATCAGTTCCATATCGGCAAATTTAACCCCCGGGCTGGTCTTCTTATCGCGATCATCCAGTAGAACGTCATAGCCCAGAGCCGTTAACTCGTTATAGAGCTTTTCGGTGGTTTCGCGTACCAGCTCAGATTTGTCCATCTGCATGGGAACAATACCAATCTGGTAAGGTGCAATCGCATCGGGCCAGATGATGCCCTGCTCATCATGGTTTTGTTCAATAGAGGCGGCTACAACGCGGGAAACACCGATCCCATAACACCCCATCGACATAACCACTTCCTTGCCATTCTCATTCAGTACAGTGGCGTTGAGGGCCTGGCTGTATTTGTCTCCCAACTGGAATATGTGACCAACTTCAATACCGCGTTTGATCACCAGCTTGCCATTACCACAGGGGCTTGGATCACCTTCGTGAACATTACGCAGGTCGGCGATCTGGGGTTCGGCGGCATCTCGTCCCCAATTAACATTGAAGTAATGTTGGTTTTCAATGTTGGCGCCGGCAGCGAAGTCGGCCATTTTGGCCACTGAGCGATCCGCAATGCACGGAATCGGCAAGTTCACAGGACCTAATGAGCCTGGGCCTGCGCCCACAGTCGCACGAATTTCCGCCTCGGTGGCAAAGCGTAAGGGACTTTCCACTTCGGGCATATTTTCTGCCTTGATTTCGTTCAGCTCATGATCACCCCGAACCAGCAGGGCGATAAACTCAGCCTCTGAAGCTTCGCTGGCAGCAACGATCAGGGTTTTGATGGTTTTCTCGATCGGCAGATCAAACTGGCTTACCAACTCTGCAATGGTATGGGCATCAGGTGTGTCGGTTAGCACCATCTCTGCGCCTGGAGTAGGGCGTTCACCGGAAGGTGCGAGTGCTTCTGCTTTTTCGATGTTGGCGGCGTAATCGCTACCGTCGCTGAAGACAATGGCGTCTTCACCAGAGGAGGCCAGGACATGAAACTCATGGGAACCGCTGCCACCAATCGATCCACTATCGGCCTCTACTGGACGATAATCGAGTTGCAGGCGATCAAAAATACGACAGTAGGTACTGTGCATATTGTCGTATGTGTCTTGTAAGGATGCCTGATTGGCGTGGAACGAGTAGGCGTCCTTCATCAGGAATTCCCGTGCACGCATCAAACCAAAGCGAGGGCGGATTTCGTCACGAAACTTGGTTTGCACCTGATAGAAGCTGAGCGGTAGTTGCTTGTAACTGTTCAGCTCATTGCGTGCCAGGTCGGTAATGACCTCTTCGTGGGTGGGGCCGACGCAGAACTCGCGATTATGGCGGTCATTGAGGCGTAGCAGTTCTGGACCATATTGCTGCCAGCGACCCGATTCCTGCCACAGTTCGGCCGGTTGTACCGCAGGCATAAGCACTTCCAAGGCACCACTGCGATCCATTTCCTCTCGTACAATGCGCTCTACTTTACGCAAGGTACGTAGCCCAAGGGGTAACCAGGTGTACAAGCCTGATGCCAGCTTGCGGATCATTCCCGCACGTAACATCAGCTGGTGACTGACGACCGCCGCATCAGCAGGGGTTTCCTTGAGAGTAGGGATCAGGGTTTGGCTTGTACGCATAAGAAGTAGAATCCGATGTCGGTAAAAGCGGACTATTTTACGGTGCCAGACCGGTGAATGCATCATCTGTCGCCTATTCTGTTCTAAGGTAGTCGGATCTGGCACAATCGCGGCCAATTTGAGAATGCTGGATTCTCTATATCGACTTAATGGCATGAATAATTGGAGAAGGCGATGGACGAATACGTATTGGATCCACAGCTGGACAAAGACACCATAAACATTGGTGATTTCCCCTTGTGCACCCTGTTATTAATGAACGACAGTAACTACCCCTGGTTTATCTTAGTGCCGAGGCGGGCTGGGGTGCAGGAGATATTTCAACTAAGCGAAGAGGACCAGCGCCAGCTGTTGTGGGAGTCCTGCTATGTCAGCGAAAAGCTGAAAGACCTGTATTCGGCCGATAAGATGAATGTAGCGGCTTTAGGGAACATGGTGCGACAGCTGCATTTACATCAGGTCGTTCGTTACGAAACAGATGTCGCCTGGCCAAAACCTGTATGGGGCGCGGTGAAAGCTAAGCCCTATACTCAACAAGGTTTGGTAGAGACTATTGAGCGACTTAAAATTGTTTTCACCATTCATCTTGAATTTGCTGATCAGCCAGGTATCTGAGACGACTATGAGCAACAAAGCATTCGCTGAAGCCGTGCAAACCGAGCAAATGGCTGGAATTCAAGATCAAGTGATCGACTTGCAGACCCAGCTGGCTTTTCAGGAAGACACCATTAACACCCTTAATGCCGTAGTCACCCGTCAGCAGCAACAGATTGATCGCATGGAAATTCAGCTCGAAAACCTGAAAAAGCGCTTTGAACTATTGCCCGATACGCAAGGCGAAGAGGTCGCTGATCAAAAGCCACCTCATTATTAAGACAAGAAAGGGCCAAGAGCCATTATCTCCAGACATTCGGAAATAATGGCTCTGTGTTTTTCAGGGGCGGATTCTTCTTATCCTGAGCTTAAATCGGTGTGACATCTTCGGCTTGCAGGCCTTTTTCACGTTCCGTCACGATAAAGCTGACTCGCTGACCGTCGGATAGGGTACGGTGACCCTCGCCGCGAATGGAACGAAAGTGAACAAAAAGGTCATCGCCACTCTGCCTTGTAATAAATCCAAAACCTTTGGATACGTTAAACCATTTCACGACACCCTCTTCGCGACCCTGGCTAACGCGTTTGCCTTTGATGGCTTTTGAGAACAACCGTTTTGGCAAGCGCTGTTGGGCGATGAAATGCATCAAAGCTCCGGTGATTAATAGCCAGATAGACAGAGGCAGCAATTGGACGTTTAGGCCGGCATCCAAACGAGCAAAACGCTCTGCGGTAACCATTAAGGAGGCCAGTAAAATCAACAGTGAGCCGATACCGGCGATGACTCTCAGGCTTGGACTGCGTGCGGATTTTAGGTAAATTCCCAAGAATAAATTAATTGCAGCAAAGGCGATTAACAATAGGCTTTCAGGTTGCTCCAGCACCTGGCTGGCGCTAAAGCCAGGATAAACCTCTGGATAGATTGAAATGATGAGGGTACCGCTTAACAGGCCAAGCAGCATTAGCGACAGGCCAAAAACAAGATGACAATACTTTAACAGCATTAGAAGGCATACCTTATGAAGGGCCAGTTAGGTTGGGTGGGTGCTTGAATAGTGCTTCGGGTCCTGTAGCGTCAGAGACATGGACTATTGACCCTGAGACTGTGCCGGCTATAAAGCCGCCAAGCCTTCCCCATTTGCAGTAGCTGACCTAGTTTATCTTTATGGTTATAAGTGTGTGATGAGCGGATTTCTCTATGAGCAAAAAATGCAGATCACGACAGCTCGCTTATTTAACCGCAACCATAGTACAACCTCAAATCAATAAATGCGCTCTAAGCCACGAAAAAGAGGGTGCTTTGTGCTGAAGTGTGTATTATATTTTTTTACCATGCTGCGATGAGCTGATTCATTTTGGCAGACAGCGATGGATACTGCAGCAGAACGATAATTAACTCTTGGGGAGTCAATCAGATGGCAGAGCAGAAGCGCAAAAAAACAGCGGTCAAAGACCGTTTTACCAAAACCCAGATTATGGGTGAAATCGCCGATAATACGGGTTTGAGCAAGAAAGAAGTGGCGGCTGTACTCGATGAGCTGTCAGTTCTGATGGAACGTCATATCAAGAAACGTTCCTGTGGTGAATTTACTCTGCCCGGGTTGCTCAAAGTAACCACCGTTAAAAAGCCGGCTGTAAAGGCGCGTAAAGGTATTAACCCCTTTACTGGTGAAGAAACGATGTTCAAAGCCAAGCCTGCAACCACTCAGGTAAAGGTGCGGCCTCTGAAGAAACTGAAAGATTTTGCCCTCAGCTGATCAGCCGTCAAGCATGATAAAAAGGCCCTCCCAGTGAGGGCTTTTTTTATGTACAGGATGTACATATGCAGCCCAAGACAATGAGGGTGGAAGTAGCGAAGCGAGGGTAACTATCAAGCCGCCATGATGCCGAAAGCAAAGGCGCAAGAGCGAATTGCCTTAAGCAATAATGAGGTGTCTGGTCGTTACCCGTTATGGAATGCTCATGTATTGGCAAGGCTGATTATGCTTGAAAGGTTTGAGCTAGCGGGATAACCGGCATACAGAATAAAAAAAGGGCTGCGAATGCAGCCCTTTTTCGACCTTAAGGATATGAATGCGTTTAGAACACGGAGATCGTGTAATCCACATACACACGGTGATCATCTTGTTCGATCACATCGAAGGTTTCACCGCTACGAGATGCTGGCGCATTGTTGCTGTAGCTGGCGTAGTTGTAGCTTAGGCTAAGGTCTTTGAGTGGCCCACCTTGAATGGTATAGCTGATCTTATACTCGCTTTCCCATTCGTTATACTCCTTGCCGTTGTCGGGATCTGCTCGATTACTGGATACCCATTCACCATCCTTGCCATAGGTGTAACTATAAGAGGCATTCAGGCCAGGTACGCCGAGTGAGGAAAAGTCATAGCTAAAGAGGCCCTGGTAGACGTCCTCTTCCTTGGCCAGGAAATCGGATACCTGCATGGATGTGTAGAGGTAAGTCATACCATGGTCGTATTCGCCTTTTTCATCCTGATACATGTAGTAGTAGGCTTTGTCGTCTTTGTTTTTGGTGTAAGTGAGGGCGAATGTCCAGTCATTGGTATTATATGCGGCACGAAGGCTGTAAGTCTTAGCGTCCAACTTGTCTGCTTTGGATGTGGTCGTCAGGGCGGTGGCATCCGTCCAAAGATTGCCGGCATCTTCAAAGGTGTAGTACTGAGCATCAAGATCGATACTGCGATCTTCACCCAACTTAAAGGTGTAATACGCATTTAGCATCAGTTTCTCGACGAAATCGTCAGATTCGCCGTAAGCTATTTCAGCGCCAAAGCCGCTGTCGTGGTTGTAAGTGGCACCGAATACGATGATGTCATCGATATCCTTACCACCAGCATCAAATTCTCGTGTTCCGCTTTGGTTACGAGGCGACCATTCATCAGTATAAACGGCATAAAAACCGAAGTCGGCTATAGATAGCTGGCCCTGCACGGCATCGAAGCTGCTAGGGGTCAGTCGGGAGCCAGAGCTGGCGACAATCGGGTTGTCCAGTACCATGCGGCCGGCTTGCAGGTTGATCATGTCCAGTGCCTGAAGTTTCACGAACCCCTGGCCTAGCTTGCCGTAATTATTGATATCCCCACTGTCTCCTTGGGGGAGTAAGTCGCCACTGGTGTTGGAATCCTCGTCGGCAGCAAGCTTAACAGCGCCATAGTAAGACACGTCAGCACCGATGCCGAAGTCTTCTGTGCCAAAGTAGCCGGAGCTGAAGTTAACTTCGGCGCTCTGAGCCCATTGCCGAATCTCTTTCTTTTCGCCCAATACGTTGTGCTCAAAACCGCCGTATTTGTCGGTTTTGCTGAAGTACGCGTTACGCAGTTTGATGTCTAGGGTGCTGTCGTCGACCATTTTGGTCATCATATCGGCGCTGGCCGAGCAGCTGGTGTTGGCCGCCAGTACGGCGATTGCCGAAGACAGCAAAGTCTTGTTAAAAGAACGCATGAGTTCCACTCCTGTGTGACAGATAGTTGTTGTTGCTCAAATGACCAGGCAGGTAATGAAAACTGCCGTTCCCCTTGCCATTAATAGAACATTAACCTATTGATATTTACGTCAGGGAGCTGGATCTGTCAAGAAAACAGCAGGATTGGTGTGGCTTTTAAGTGGTGGTTGGCTTTGTTGGAAGGTTGGCTGAATAAATTGGGGGCAAAAAAAACCACCGCCGAAGCGGTGGTTTTAACACTATCAAACTCTAGTCTCAGGCGAGATTAGAATACAGACAGAGTGTAAGAGGTGATGAAACGGAAGTCATCCAGCTCAAGTTCCTTATCACCTGTCTCGTTGGTGTCGTACTCATACTGAGCGTAACGAAGGTGGAACTTCAGGCCTTTAGCCGCACCAGACTGGATGGTGTAAGCAGCTTCCAGGTCCAGTTCGGTTTCGTCAGCATCTTTAGTGGAGCCAAGAGAATCCTTGTCTACTTCACCATCAATGTAGCGAGCCATCAGAGTCAAACCAGGTACACCCAGGTCAGCAAAGTCGAGATCACCACGAACTTGGTAAGAGGTTTCACCGTTTTCGTGGAAATCACCAATCTGTACGGAGTTACGACCGTAAAAACCGGTATCGTCATCGCCACCTTCCCAAGAGTAGGCTGCTGTATCAAAACCAAAGCCGTCATCGGCATCCTGTTGCTCAACTGCTTGATATGAAACAGATACTTTGGCTGGGCCGAAGCTAAGGCTGGCGCCTAAGTCGTACCAGTAAATATCATCTTCCTTGTTTCCGTCAGCTTTGTTTTCGTCTTCGAAATCACCAATCAGAGAAGCAGATCCATATTGAGAGCCCAAAGCGAGGTTTACATTGTCTGTCAGATCGAAATCAATATCTGCAGCAAGGTAGTAGCCTTGCAAATTGTTGGTTTGCTTACCGTAAGCGGCAGAAATCAGCAGGCCGTTGCCCAAACCGGCAAAATTGTAGTCGCCACCAACAACGTAGACGTTCTCTTTATCGCCGTTTACTTCGTACTCAGAAGTGCCTGAGTTGGTCTTCGCTGAGCCGCCAGTTACTACCTGTCCGTATAGATTCAGGTTTTCCCAAGCAGTAGAGCGGATCTGGCCACCTTCACGAACAGAGGGAAGGTTGCGAGAGTCGGAATCGTTAACCATTGGGCCGGACATGCGGAACTGACCTGCTTTAATCATGGCCATGTCGGCGATGCTAAGCTTCAATGCTGCACCAGCTTTACCGTGGCTTTCTTGTTTGCCGCCAGAGCACTTGGCATCCGCGCCTTTGTGAACATCGATATCACTTGGGCAATCCCCTTTTAGGGTCCCTAGGCCACCTTCGCCACTGTCACCTGCCAGTTTTTGGTTATAGTAAGCATAAGCATCTACACCGACTTTAACCACATCGTTACCGGCCATGCCGGAGGCGAAGTCGAAGCGGAAAGCCTGAGCCCAAGATTGTTGCTCGGAATCTTGGCCTTTGTTGAAGCCGTTATTATCACGATCGCGATCGTGGAAGAAGTTACGCAAGTGCAGAGACAGAGAGCTATCGTTAGCAAACTGGCTCCATGCCTGAGCGGCGTCAGCCTGTGCAACGGTAGATACAGAGGAAGCGGCTA
This sequence comes from Aestuariirhabdus haliotis, assembly GCF_023509475.1. Lineage (NCBI taxonomy): Bacteria > Pseudomonadati > Pseudomonadota > Gammaproteobacteria > Oceanospirillales > Aestuariirhabdaceae > Aestuariirhabdus > Aestuariirhabdus haliotis. The sequence continues at coordinate 39,089 of NZ_JAKSDZ010000017.1, forward strand.
CAACAGCAGCTGCCAATGCAGAGATTTTAAAAGCGTTCATATAAGACCTACTCCTAAGGTTTCGTGTGTTGTTGAGTCGTGAACTTACCCCAAGTACGACCCAAAAATTCCAGTTGCCTCAGCTCAAATGGCAGCTGATGCATCCGGGAATCATATTCGCTCATCATTATGAACGATTGATGACAACAGTTTGTAATAAAAATAACGGAAGAATGCAACGGTAAATACGGATTGAGCGCGTAAATACCGAAAAAAGTGATCTTGAACAAATAAAACTGTCTAAAAAGCACTCTTTGGCTGGTACGAAAGGCCTAAAAAGAACTTTTTGATCCTTGGTTTGCGGGTCTCGACAATACTACTTTGGGCTAATCTTTGCGTGGTTCACGACGGACTAAATCTGTCTGCTGATGGTCTATTTTGTCGCTTTTTTATTTTTAGCTTGTGTTGTGGTTTTTTAGTTTCTTCGGGATTGCCATATTTTGGTTGAATCGGGGTATAATCGCGCGCCTTGTTGGGTGGGTTGCCTGTTCGAAGGCGGCAGGATCTTGCGATTGTCGATCCGGGATTTCCACACAAAAATAAGTTCAAGATCTAAAGCAGTAGAAAGAGTTACGGGTTCAATTATGCCGATTTATGAATATAGCTGCGCTGCCTGTGGTGAGAGTCACGAAGCGATCCAGAAAATTAGCGATCAACCTCTGACCTGTTGTCCGCATTGTGAAGCAGATGCCTTGAGTAAAATGATATCGGCCCCGGGTTTTCGTTTGGCCGGTGGTGGCTGGTATGAGACGGATTTTAAGACGGGCAGCAAGAAGAATCTGGCCGGAGATAACGGAGCCAAGAAGGGCTCTGACGATATGGCCAAGGCTTGATGTCAGCAAAACTTCGACCTTTATACTGGCCATTGGCGGCCCTGCAGGCCGTGTCTGGTTGTTGACTGTGGCATTCAATAGGATAGGGTGCACTCAACATATAGCCTCAGCAGCCTTAGGTTGCTGAAGATTCCAGCCTACAAGGCTAACTACAACCATTATTTGAGAAACAGGATACCAATTATGCGCAGTCAGTATTGCGGCGAACTCAACAGCTCACACATCGATCAGCAGGTTACACTCTGCGGTTGGGTGCACCGTCGTCGGGATCACGGTGGTGTGATCTTTCTGGATTTGCGCGATCGTGATGGTATCGCTCAGGTGGTTTTTGACCCGGATACCGAAGAGCACTTTGAGCTGGCCGATAAAGTCCGCAATGAATATGTGATTCAGGTTAAGGGGCGAGTGCGTGCACGACCTGAGGGTACGGTGAATTCTGAAATGCCAACCGGCGAAATCGAGGTGCTGGGTAAAGAGCTGGTTATTCTGAACAGTGCCGCGACGCCTCCTTTCCAGCTTGATGAGCATCAGAGTGTCGGTGAAGATGTGCGTCTCAAGTATCGCTATGTCGATTTACGTCGTCCGGAAATGCAGCAGAAGCTGCGTTTTCGCTCACGGATCACGACGGCTATTCGCAACTACCTCGATGATAACGGCTTTTTGGATATTGAAACTCCGATTTTGACCCGTGCCACCCCTGAGGGGGCGCGTGACTATCTGGTGCCAAGCCGAACCCATGCCAATAATTTCTTTGCTCTGCCCCAGTCGCCCCAGCTGTTTAAGCAGCTACTGATGGTCTCCGGCTTTGACCGCTACTACCAGATTGCCAAGTGCTTTCGCGATGAAGACCTGCGTGCGGACCGTCAGCCTGAATTTACCCAGATCGATATTGAGACCTCTTTTATGAATGAAGAGGAGATCATGGGAATGGCAGAGGGGATGATCCGACAGATGTTCGAGCGTTTGCTTGAGGTTGATCTGGGCGATTTCCCTCGCATGCCTTATCTCGAAGCGATGCAGCGTTACGGCAGTGATAAACCCGATTTGAGAATCCCGCTCGAACTGGTTGATGTTGACGACCTGATGCAGCAAGTCGACTTTAAAGTCTTTAATGGCCCAGCCAACGATCCGAAAGGCCGTGTTGCGGCCTTGAAAGTGACCGGCGGTGCGACCCTGAGTCGTAAGCAGATCGATGACTACACCAAGTACATCAGCATTTATGGTGCGCGTGGGTTGGCCTGGATCAAGGTTAATGACGTAGAGAAAGGTATCGAAGGCCTCCAGTCGCCCATCATCAAGTTTATGCCTGCTGAGGTCGTTATGGCTCTGATGGAGCGGGTAGAAGCCGCTAACGGTGATATCGTCTTCTTTGGTGCCGATAAGGCAAAAATTGTTAATGAATCTCTGGGTCACCTGCGCTTGAAGCTGGGTGAAGATCTCGATCTGTACACCTGCGAGTGGGCGCCATTGTGGGTGGTTGATTTCCCCATGTTCGAGGAGGATGGCAATGGTGGGCTGACGTCACTTCATCACCCGTTTACGGCGCCATCCTGCACACCGGAGGCGTTGATCGAGCAGCCCGAGCAGGCGCTTTCCAGGGCTTATGATATGGTTCTGAATGGTTGTGAGCTTGGTGGTGGTTCGATTCGTATTCACGATCAGGCCATGCAGCAAACTGTATTCAAAGTGTTGGGTATCGAAGATGAGGAAGCGCGTGAAAAGTTTGGCTTCCTGCTGGATGCACTGCAATTCGGTTGCCCTCCTCATGGTGGTTTGGCCTTTGGCCTGGATCGTCTCGTTATGCTGATGACGGGCGCTCAGTCTATTCGTGAAGTGATCGCCTTCCCGAAAACCCAAAGCGCCGCCTGCGTCATGACGGATGCACCAGGGACTGTCAGTGCGCCACAGCTGCGCGAGCTGCATATCCGTTTGCGTCAGGTGGAAAGCAAGGCCGAAGCCAAAGACTAGTGTTGATGGCTGGTTCGGCTGTTTAATGTGCGAATAGCACGTTATTAGCCAGTCAGGCTTTTTTGGTAAAAGGGTAGGAGGGTTTTATGGCGGGTCATAGCAAATGGGCGAACATCAAGCACCGTAAAGCAGCCCAGGATGCCAAAAGGGGTAAGGTATTTACCAAGATCATTCGTGAGCTGACCGTTGCTGCCAAGCAGGGCGGCCCGGCTCCCGAGGATAATCCCCGCCTGCGTGCTGTGATGGATAAAGCCCTGGCTGCCAATATGACGCGCGATACCATTGATCGTGCGGTCGCTCGTGGAGCCGGTACCAATGAAGCGGACAATGTCGAAGAGCTGGTGTACGAAGGGTATGGGAATTCCGGTGTCGCGGTTTTGGTGGAAGTGATGACCGATAACCGTAATCGCACGGTGGCCGAAGTGCGGCATGCCTTTTCCAAGCGGGGAGGCAATTTGGGTACCGATGGCTCGGTCGCTTATCTGTTTTCCCGTAAGGGTCAAATATTTTTTGAGCCTGGTGCGGATGAAGAGAAGGTGATGGATGCGGCGCTGGAAGCCGGGGCCGAGGATGTATTGACCCATGAGGATGGTTCTATCGAGGTGATCACCGACTGGACCGAGTTTGGTGCCATCAAAGATAGTCTGGAAGCCTCGGGCGTAGTGGCCGCGGGCGGTGAGGTCAGTATGGTGGCCTCGACTACGGTAGAACTGGACCAGAAATCAGCCGAAAAGGTAATGGCGTTGGTGGAGCATTTGGAAGATCTGGATGACGTTCAGAACGTTTACACCAACGCTGAGATACCGGATGCAGTGTTATCAGCAATGGAATAATTGCTACCCCTCGTCGTGGAATAAAAAAAGAGCGCTGATGCGCTCTTTTTTTGTGGCTGACAGCCTTGGTGACATGGGGGGCAAGGGTCAGAGATAAAGGTTGACCCCTAGCAGAAGAATAAAGAGTGCCGAGGTAATCAACAGAATTTTCAGCATGGTGGAAACGCGTTCGCTCATGAGAAGGCCATCAACGGGGACTCATCGCAGAATAGGAGGAAAGCGAACGCTATTACATAGCAGTTTTGTAACCGGTGATAACGATCGGTTACGGCATTGGCTGGTTCGGTAGTTTGCAGCTATGTTCAGAGGCCGCTTTCACAATCTAGTGTATATGTGTACAGTATGTCGAAAGTTTAATGGAGCAGGCGTTAATAAATATGACGTTGATATTGGGCATCGATCCAGGGTCTCGCATTACCGGTTATGGCGTGATAAATCAGGTGGGTGCCCTGAGCGAATATGTGGCCAGTGGTTGTATTCGTATAAAGGGGGAAGCCTTACCTGAGCGTTTGCATCAGGTGTTCCTGGGTATTAACGAAGTTATCGAGCTATACAGCCCACAAACGGTGGGTATCGAGCAGGTTTTTATGTCCCGCAATGCGGATTCGGCATTGAAACTTGGTCAAGCCCGCGGCGCCGCGATTGTGGCGGCGGTCAATCAGGGCTTGGAAGTAGAGGAGTACTCTGCACGCCAGGTAAAACAGTCGGTCGTAGGTAATGGTGGTGCTGATAAGAGCCAGGTTCAGCATATGGTTCAGTCTATTCTCAAGCTTGAAAGTAAGCCTCAGGCTGATGCCGCCGATGCTTTGGCTGTGGCTTTATGCCATGCCCATACACGGCAAGGGATGGTGCGTATGGCGGGCGCTTCGAAGATTCGCAGGGGTCGGCTACGGTAAATAATATGACTTTAGAGTGTGGCATGGTAATTGTTGCCGGTAATGGAGAGTGAGGGGTAGATGATAGGTCGATTGCGTGGGCTCTTGCTGGAGAAACAACCGCCTAACCTGCTGATTGAAGTTGGAGGGGTGGGTTATGAGGTGGATGCGCCGATGAGTGTTTTCTATCGTTTGCCCGAGTTGGGGCAAGAAGTGACCCTGTACACCCATTTTGTGGTGAGAGAAGATGCCCAGTTGTTATACGGGTTTGCTGACAGGCAGGAACGCGAACTGTTTCGTACCCTGATCCGTGTTAATGGGGTGGGCCCTAAATTGGCCCTGACTATACTCTCCGGTATTGAGGCACCCGCTTTTGTGCGCTGTGTGAATGACAATGACAGCGCTTCCTTGGTTAAATTGCCCGGAGTGGGTAAGAAAACCGCCGAGCGCCTGATCGTTGAAATGCGTGATAAATTGGACGGGTTGAATATTGCGGGTTCTGGCGACCTGTCCGAGATGCAAGCCGCAGCCGGTAATGCACCGGTCGTCGAACAGAGTGCCGTGCAGGATGCAGTCAGTGCCCTGGTGGCCCTGGGGTATAAGCCAGCCGAGGCCAGTCGAGCGGTTGCGCGAGCCGAAGAAGGGTTGTCCAGTGAAGAGATCATTCGACAGGCTTTAAAGGGTATGGGCTAGCTTGCGGACAATCGTTTTAAAACTTAACAGGTGAAGTAGCTAATCAATGATCGATTCAGATCGAATACTGACCACGGCTGGTAACTCGCTTGAAGAAGCGCAAGACAGGGCAATTCGCCCTTCACGCCTTGCTGACTATGTCGGCCAGCCAGTGGTGCGTGAGCAGATGGAAATTTTTATCAGCGCGGCCCGTAACCGCGATGAAGCGCTGGACCATACCTTGATTTTTGGCCCTCCCGGATTGGGCAAAACCACGCTGGCGAATATACTGGCCGCGGAAATGGGGGTGCAGCTCAAGACGACTTCTGGCCCAGTACTCGAGAAAGCCGGTGATTTGGCGGCCATGCTGACTAACCTTGAGCCTGGCGATCTGTTATTTATTGATGAAATCCACCGTCTCAGCCCAATGGTTGAAGAGGTGTTGTACCCCGCGATGGAAGACTATCAGCTCGATATTATGATTGGCGAGGGGCCCGCAGCCCGCTCCATCAAACTGGATCTTCCCCCTTTTACCCTGGTGGGGGCCACAACTCGGGCCGGTTTGTTGACGTCGCCGCTGCGTGATCGTTTTGGTATCGTGCAGCGCCTTGAATTCTATTCGGTCGCAGATCTGACCCACATTGTCAGTCGTTCTGCCGGTATTTTGGGGGTGGCTATTGATCAGGCTGGAGCCGGAGAGATTGCTCGGCGGTCTCGAGGCACTCCGCGTATTGCCAATCGATTATTACGCCGGGTGCGGGACTTTGCCGAGGTCAAGGGGGAGGGGCGAGTGTGTCAGGATATAGCTGACAAGGCCCTGAATATGCTTGATGTGGATCATCAGGGCTTTGATCATATGGATCGAAGGCTGTTACTGGCAATGATTGACAAGTTTGATGGCGGTCCGGTCGGCATAGACAGTATGGCGGCGGCCATCAGCGAAGAGCGTGACACCATAGAGGATGTTCTGGAGCCCTACTTGATTCAGCAGGGTTTTATCATGCGTACACCTCGTGGGCGGGTTGTGACTCGTCACGCTTATCTGCACTTCGGCCTGCCTGTGCCCGGCGGTGAGGCTTGAGTGGGAGGTTCTGACGTGTCACCGTTTGTGATCAACACTCGGGTCTATTTTGAAGATACCGATGCGGGTGGCATAGTCTACTACGTTAATTACCTGAAGTTTATGGAGCGTGCGCGCACGGAATATCTCAGGGCGCTCGGGTTTGAGCAAAAGAGGATGTTCGAAGATAACCTCATGTTTGTTGTGCATAGTCTCAATGCGCGTTACCACAGTCCGGCGCGTTTGGATGATTTGTTGCGACTGGAATTGCGAGTGAATCGCACTGCACGCAGTTATCTGCTATTCGAGCAGAGAGTTCTGAATCAGGATTCAGGCGATCTGTTGTGCTTGGCAGAAGTCAAAGTTGCCTGTTTGCGAGCCGATGGAATGAAACCCTGTGCCATACCCGAGTCGATGCGAACTGCCCTTGCGGATGGTGCAAGCGCGCCCTGAGTCACAGAACCGTCATCTCTGTTCATTCCGATCTCTTTTTATGCTGGTATGATCGTTGTGGTACTGTCGATGACAGCAAAAATAGTTGCCGGCAAATAAAACAAGTCCATTAGGGAGAATTTTGTGAACGAAACCATGCCAATGTGGAGTCTGATTGTCGAAGCCAGCTGGGTGGTTCAGCTGGTCATGCTGTTGCTGGTTGTGGCATCCGTTGTCTCCTGGGTCATGATCATTCAGCGGGCTATCTTGCTGCGCAACACCAGAAACTCCCTGAGAGCGTTCGAGGATCGTTTTTGGTCTGGCATCGATCTGGGCAAGTTGTATCGAGAGGTGTCTACCCAACCGGACCCGGATAGCGGTGCAGAGCACATTTTTAGAGTCGGTTTTAAAGAGTTTACCCGCTTGCGCCAGCAGACCGACGCGGACCCTGAAGCCGTCATGGATGGGGCGCAACGGGCGATGCGAGTGGCTATGTCCCGTGAAGAGGAAAAACTCGAAACTAACCTTCCTTTTCTGGCAACGGTGGGATCGACCAGCCCCTATGTGGGCCTGTTTGGTACCGTCATTGGTATTATGAATTCGTTTCGCGGTTTGGCGAATGTGCACCAAGCCACTCTGGCTTCGGTAGCACCAGGCATAGCTGAGGCACTTATTGCAACAGCAATGGGGCTGCTTGCCGCCATTCCTGCAGTGGTGGCCTATAACCGGTTTTCTGCCCGGGTTGAAAGCACTATTAATGGTTATGACACCTTCGCTGATGAGTTCTCCAGTATCCTGCATCGCAAGGTGCATTCCCGTGTGACCCAGGAATAACGCAATGGCTAAGCAGAGGCAGCGTCGCAAGCCGATAGCCGAAATAAATGTGGTGCCTTACATCGATGTCATGATGGTGCTGCTTATTGTATTTATGGTCGCAGCCCCCTTATTGACCCAGGGCGTTCAGGTCGATCTCCCGAAAACCAATGCCAAGCCGATGCAGATGCCGGAAGATGAAGAGGTGCTTATTATCTCGATCAAGGCCGATGGTAGCTATTATCTGAACATCGGTCAGAAACAGGAGGAGCCGATAGGTCTGTCTTTATTGACAGAGCAAGTCAGTAAGATTTTAAGGGCTCAACCCCAACGCCCGGTGATGATCAAGGGTGATCAAAAGGTACCCTATGGTGCTGTAGTGACTGCGATGGCTTCCTTGCAGGAATCTGGAGTCGATAATGTAGGTTTGATTACCGATCCCAAGGATCTGTAATGAAGTCGTTGTCGCGTTTGTCGGGAGGTGGTGGGTTCAGGCTTCCTAATGGCTATGGATTGCCGATTATTCTCGCCCTGGTATTGCATCTGGCAGCGGCTTCCGCCTTGCTAGTTGCCTGGCCGGCATCTGAGCCGCTTAAAATGAAGCCGGTACCGACCCATGTCAAAGCCTCGTTGGTAGAGATAAAACCCAAATCAAAACCGGCCCCTAAAAAGAAGGCCGTAAAGCCCCAAGTCAAAAAGAAGGCGCCGACTAAAAAGCCTAAAGTGGATAAACAAGCGGAACAAAAAAAGAAAGAGATCGCTTTGAAACGTAAGCGTGAAGCCGAAGCCAAGAAAAAAGCAGAGGCGGAGCGTAAGGCTAAAAAGAAAAAGGAAGCGGAACGAAAAGCCCGTGAAAAGAAAGCTGCGGAACTCCGTCGGCAACAGGAGCTCCAAAAACAGAAGCAACAGCAGGAGCGCGAGCAGGAGTTAGCCGCTTTACTTGAGAGTGAAGCCGCATTTGAACAAGAGCAGCAACAGGCCGCGAGTGATTTCGAGGTTGCCATGAGCTATGCGGACCTGATACGTGAGCAGGTTATACCTCATTGGTCGAGGCCTCCCAGCGCACGTAATGGTATGGTCAGTGTGTTACAGATCAGCTTGGTGCCGACAGGTGAAGTGGTCGATGTTAATGTGATAAAGAGCAGTGGTGACAAGGGGTTTGACCAATCTACCCTTCGAGCCGTCCGCCGGGCAGGGCGTTTCCCGGAATTGCAGCAGATCGAACCCAGGGTGTTCGAGAAATATTTTCGTAAACTGAGAATCGAATTCAAACCGGAGGACCTGATCAGGTGATGACTCGCATAACAGTATGGACGTTAGCGCTTTGGGTGGTGTTGGCTATGCCGGCCCGGGCAGACCTAACCATTGAGATAACCCAGGGGGCTGATAACCCGGTGCCGATCGCCGTGGTTCCTTTCGGTTGGAGTGGTTCTTCTGCGCTTGCTGAGGATATGGCGCAAATAGTGGCTAATGATCTGCAGCGCAGTGGTCTCTTTGCTCCACTAGACAGGAACAATATGCTGAGCTTGCCAGCACAAGAGTCTGATGTTGTTTTTCGTGACTGGCGGGTGTTAGGCAGTGACTATCTTGTGATCGGACAAGTAACGCAAACCTCAGACCAACAGTTTCAGTTACGCTATAGCCTGTTTAATGTACTCAACCAGCGAACCATCGCCACCGGTACGGTGTCAGGCAGTAACGACCTGATGCGGGATATGGCGCACAGAGTTAGCGATCTGGTCTATGAGAAGGTAACTGGGCGACGAGGAGCGTTCTCTACCCGAATCCTATATGTTACTGCTGATCGACATTCCACCTATAACACTGACTTTAGGCTCAACTACGCCGATGCGGATGGTCATCGTGCGAGGGTGATCTATCGTTCCAAGGAACCCATTCTGTCACCCTCCTGGTCTCCCGATGCCAAGCGCGTCAGCTATGTCTCGTTTGATGGTGGCCGTCCCGGTATTTATGTGCAGGAACTGGCCACCGGGAAGCGCGAGCAAATCACCCGCTTCCCGGGCCTTAACAGTGCCCCGGCCTGGTCCCCCGACGGCAAAAAACTGGCTCTGGTTCTTTCCAAGAGTGGCAATGCGGATATTTATATCAAAAATCTGAATACGGGTGAGCTCAAGCAGGTGACTCGCCATTATGCGATCGATACAGAGCCTTTCTGGATGCCGGATGGGAAGTCTCTGGTGTTTACCTCTAACCGTGGTGGTTCTCCCCAGATTTATCAGGTGGAGCTGGAGAGTGGCTGGGTAGAACGTCTTACTTTTGAAGGTAAATACAACGCCCGGGCTCGAGTGTTTGATGATGGCAAAGCTCTGGTGCTTGTCCACAAAGGTGAGGGGGCTGCCGATTTCAATATTGCCGTACAGAATCTGGAAAACGGTCGTTTGCGCATTCTGACATCAACGTTGCTGGATGATTCGCCCAGCATTGCCCCTAACGGTGATATGTTGATCTACGCGACTCACAAGGGGGAGCGAGGTATTTTGGCGGCCGTTTCCGCAGATGGTCGAGTAAAGTTTGAACTGCCATCGAATAAAGGTGATGTGAGAGAGCCCGCATGGTCTCCTTTTTTGAACTAAGTTGTGGTATTTTCGAGTGGTTTTGTTAACTTAATTGAGCAGGTCAACCCAATCTGGAGTGAATAATGGAAATAATGAAAATAGGTAAGCTCTTTGTGCTGGCAGCTTCGCTGGCCGTGGTTGCTGGCTGTAGTTCAACCGGCGGCAGCAGTTCTGGTGATACCGAAGGTGGTTCCACCTCGAGTGGTTCAGGTGTTGATTCCGGATCTGTGAGCTCCTCAAGCTCCACGGGTTCCGATGCCGGTTCCCTTTCTATGGATGAAAAAACACTGGTTGACCAGAAAGTATTCCTGTTCCCTTTTGATAGTTCAACGCTATCGCCATCCGATTACGATTCCCTCGATGTGCACGCTAAGGTGCTGAGCGGCAATAGCAGCCAGCGTATCACCATCGAAGGTCATACCGATGAGCGCGGTACTCGTGAGTACAACCTGGCCTTGGGTGAGCGTCGTGCCAAAGCGGTCAAGCGTTATCTGGTTATGAAAGGTGTCGCACCGGGTCAGATTGAAACCGTAAGCTACGGTAAAGAGCGTCCTGTTGTAGAAGGTCACAGCGAGAGCTCCTGGAAGGAAAACCGTCGTGCGGTGATTATTCCTTCTTCAGCGGGTTACGGTAGCTGATAACAGGCTGGTTTATGACACGCGAATCTAAGCGATTATTCCAGCTCAGCCCGGCAATTGCCGGGCTGTTTGCTGTCAGTCTGGCCTGGGCAGAAGTGCCTGTGGTGGAGTCTACTCCAATGAGTGGGTCGGCACCTGTTCCTCAGATGCAGGGTAATAATCCCCAGACCTATAATCAGCCACAAACCAGTGCCGAAAACAGTCTGTATTACCAGTTGGAGCTGCTACAACAAGAGGTGCAGACGTTGCGTGGGATGCTTGAAGAGCAGTCTCATGCCATGCGTCTGATGAAGCAGGAGCAGCGTGATCGATATATCGATCTGGATCGTCGTATTGGCCAACTGAGTAATCCAGGACTTTCGACAGCCCAACAACCAGCAGTTGTCGGTAATGCCAAGCCAGGAATAGATACTGCCCCTACGCCAAGCACTACGTCTGGTGGGCAAGGTGGCAATCCTGAAGTGGAAAAAGCCGCCTATAGCGAAGCCTTTGCCCTGATCAAGGAGCGAAAGTTTGATGATGCGGTGGTTGCCCTTAAGGCATTTCTGGAGCAATACCCATCAGGTGCCTATTCGGCTAATGCACGTTACTGGTTGGGTGAAGTCTACCTTGCAACGGAGCAGTCGGATCTGGCGCAAACTGCTTTTGAGCGGGTTTTAAGTGATTTTCCCAAGCACCGTAAAGCTCCCGATGCCAGCTATAAGTTAGGCCGAGCCTATTATAATCAAGGGGATCTGGAAAAGGCTCGTAGCTATTTTCAGGCGACAATCGATAGCTACCCGGGGTCGACTTCCGCTAAATTATCGCAAGAATTCCTGAAAAAGCTCTAAATCACGAATCCTGATGTCTCAGTGCTTAGTGTCTGTTGCTCGATAGTATTCCCGGAAACTTTTGCTCTTTGCCCGCTCACCCAGGCTTCAGATTCTGCATTTATGGTGGGGTAGAAAAAAATCAGGTAGAGGGGTTGTTATCAGTCTTCAAATCAGTACTATATGCAGCGCTCAGGGTCGTTAGCTCAGTTGGTAGAGCAGTTGGCTTTTAACCAATTGGTCGGGCGTTCGAGTCGCCCACGACCCACCATTTTCTTCTTGTTGTTACTGAGTCCTTCAGTTTCGTAGTCAAAGCAAAATCTTACTGACTCCCTATGCGGATTTACGCGTATATATCTGTTTTCTGCCGGCTTCAAAAACATTGAATATGTTAAACTAGCCCCAATTATTGTAAGCAAGCCCCATTGCTGAGGGCGCAGCGGAAGTAGAGAAAAGTATGACCCTGGTGAGTGATCGAGTTTTTGTGCAGCAGCATCTGGCAACAGAGCACCTGCAAACCATGGACCCTGCACGTAAGCTGGCGCTTAAGGACGAGGTGAAGTCTCTCCTTAAAGAACGCGATGCGGTTTTAGTTGCCCATTATTACACTCCGGATGTTATTCAGGAGCTGGCCGAGGAAACAGGCGGTTGTGTGTCTGATTCGCTTGAAATGGCCCGCTTTGGCAACCAGCATGAAGCTTCGACCCTGTTGGTGGCGGGTGTACGCTTTATGGGGGAAACGGCGAAAATTCTGACCCCTAATAAACGAGTTATCATGCCAACTCTGGAAGCCACCTGTTCGCTGGATCTGGGTTGCCCTGTTGATGAGTTCTCAGCCTTTTGTGATCAGCATCCTGATCGTGAGGTGGTGGTCTACGCCAATACTTCGGCGGCGGTAAAGGCACGGGCTGACTGGGTGGTGACTTCAAGTATCGCCTTGCAGGTGGTAGAGCACTTGATGGATCAAGGTAAAAAGCTTATTTGGGCTCCGGATAAGCATCTGGGAAGCTATATCCAGGAGCAGACTGGTGCCGATATGTTGATGTGGGATGCCGCTTGCATCGTTCATGAAGAGTTTAAAGCCAAGGGTATCGTGGAGCTGAAACGTGTCTATCCAGATGCTGCGGTACTGGTTCACCCTGAGTCCCCCTCGTCGGTGGTTGCGATGGCAGATGTCGTCGGGTCGACCAGTCAGCTAATCCAGGCGGCAAAAACCTTACCCAATGAAATGCTTATTGTTGCAACCGATCGGGGTATTTTTCATAAAATGCGTCAGGCCGCACCCGGTAAGCAATTTATTGAAGCGCCAACCGGCGGTACAGGTGCTACCTGCCGTAGTTGCGCTCACTGCCCATGGATGGCATTAAACGAGCTTGAAGTGATGGTGGACACCCTTAAGGCGGGCAGTAACGAGGTTCAGGTCGATCCTGAATTGGCCCGCAAGGCCATGATTCCGCTACAGCGCATGTTGCAATTTAGTGCAGAGCAGGTGGTTTGAGTAAACGGCATTAAGCGTATGCTTTGATCGGGCCGTATTGCTCTTGTCAGGAATGGGCTCGTTAAAAGCCCATGTTCTGTTGATAGGTGCGCAGGTCTTTAATTTGTTGCTCTATTTTTGCGCTCAGTGCGAAATTTCCCTTAATCTGGGTTTGCGCATATTCCAGGTGCTTGATCGCCTGATCCATATCGCCGGTTAGATAAAAGAACTCTGCTCGAGCCAGGTGAACTCCTAGAATATCTTTTGCGAGCCCTCTTGCTTCGGCCAGGATATACCACACATCCGGGTCATTTGGTCGTTTGTTGGCGAGCTGGGTAAGTATGCGCTCACCCTCTTTGTATTTTCTCTCGGCCAGCAGTATATCGGCATAATTCATGGCCAATGGAAGGTTGTCCGGCGAAAATTCCAGAGCGTCGCGCAAGCGTTTACCTGCGGCTTTGTAATGGCCTCTTTTACTGTCTATTTGCGACTGCGCAATCATGTAATGCAGGTTGTCGGGTTCGGCTTTGATGAGTGGGGCAAGTGTCTGCTGAGCCTGGTCCAGTTTTTGAGCTTTGGTCAGAGATAGGGCAAGTCCATAACGCACGGCAAACTCCGGCGTGCTGGAGCCATTTTCCAGCTCGGCTTTGTACCTATTTATGGCTTTTCGAGGATCTCTGGAGTGATTTATCTGGGCTTTGACCCGCATCAGGTGATAAGTCGGGTTATCCGTGAAATGTTTTAACGGATACTGCTCTGCTCGAGCCCGGGATTCTGCGATCCGGTTTTCTGTCACCGGGTGAGTCGAGAGAAATTCTGGCGGCCTCTGCCCCGAGAATCGAGTGGCTCGGTTCATTGCCTCAAACATTTCGGGCATCGCCCGGGGGTCCATATCGGCTCGAGCCATATTCTGTATGCCCACATTGTCAGCTTCACGCTCATTTTGACGGCTGAACTTCATCCGCTGGCTCTGGATCGCCGCCTGGCTTGTGGCCAGGGCCGCGAGTCCTGCGTCACCGCCGCCGGCGGCGATAAGGAGCACGCTTCCTAACGTGGCTGCCAGGCTGGGGATCCGGTTGCGCTCGGCTTCTTCTACGTTTCGGGCAAAGTGGCGCTGGCTAAGGTGAGCCAATTCGTGAGCGAGTACCGATGCGAACTGCTGTTCGTTTGCCGCGTAGAGGAATAAGCCGGAATTGATGCCCACGATTCCGCCGGGGACCGCGAAGGCGTTCAGTTCAGGGCTGTTGAGAATGACAACTTCGAGCCGTCGGTCTTTGACCTGACTGGTTTCAAGAAGCCGATAAATCAGGTTTTCGGCGTACTCTTTCATCTCCGGGTCATCGATGGTCGGTGCTTGCCTGCGCAAGGCTTGTAACCAGGCGCGACCCAGATAATATTCTTGCTGGGTAGAAACGATAGCGGATGAACTGTCACCAAGCGAGGGGAGAGTTTGTTCCTGGGCGTTAGCTGGTGCTAATGAGCTACTGCAGAGCACACTACAGAGGGCCACCATATTGGTGAATTTTGGCATGATTGTGTCGATTCCTTACGATGAAGTTACTTTACCGACATTTTGGGATCCTTCCCAGTCCCTTTACCCAATCAACAGATAAGTGTCGGGTACTATGTGAATTACGTCGTCATCGGTTACTATCGTTGGCTTATTATGCTCAAAACGTTGGCAGCAATGTTGGTTAAGGAGAGTCGGGTGACGCTGGTGATAGATGTTGAATTGGATGCGAAGGGATTAAATTGTCCCTTGCCGCTTCTGAAAGCAAAGCAAGCGCTCAATGGCATGGAAGGTGGTCAGGTGCTGCGGGTTGAGGCGACCGATGCTGGCTCGGTAAGGGATTTTAAGGCGTTCTGCGAGGTGGCCGGTCATAAGCTGATCGCCAGTGAAGAGGTCGATGGCACCTTTGTGCATACAGTAAAGAAGGGTGCTTTGTGAAAGATCTGAATATGACCCGTTTTTTTAAAGGCTGGCTACACCGTTATTTCTTTGACGAAGAAGCCGTTATCTTATCGGTTCTGCTGATTGTTGGTTTTGTTGTGGTGTTAACCATGGGAACCATGCTGGCCCCGGTTTTTGCCGCCATGGTATTGGCATTTTTGCTTCAAGGGTTGGTCAATCAACTTAAGCAGAGGCGGTTATCTCATAACTTGTCGGTGAGTCTGGTGTTTATGTTGTTTATCACCTCGTTTTTGGTGATTCTGCTGATTGTGTTACCGCTAATTGGTGACCAGGTCTCGCGTTTGTTTGGTGAGTTGCCGCGCATGATTGGCGATGCTCATCACGCGTTGTCGGTTTTGCCGGATGAATACCCCGGTTTTATCTCGGACACGCAGGTAACGGTCTGGATCGATACCCTCAATAACCAGATTACCAATGTCGGGCAGTGGTTTGTATCGTTTTCATTGTCCAGTATTCCCGGTTTTGTTGGCGTCCTGATCTATCTGGTGCTGGTACCCATTCTGGTGTTTTTCTTTCTCAAGGACAGCGGTGTTTTGGCCGCTTGGGCTGGCGGTCTATTGCCTCGCCAGCGTCCCATGATGAACCAGGTGTACGAGGAGATGAGCGATCAGATTGCGAATTATGTGCGAGGTAAGGCGATCGAGATTCTTATCGTCGGGGGTGTTACTTACCTGGCTTTTGCCATTCTTGGTGTGCGTTACGCGGCCTTGCTGGGTTTGCTGGTAGGGTTGTCGGTGGTTGTGCCCTATATAGGCGCTGCAGTAGTCACCATTCCCGTTGCCTTGATCGGCTTTTTCCAATGGGGCTGGGGCAATGAGTTCATTGTGCTGATGGTCGTTTACGGTATTATTCAGGCGTTGGATGGGAATGTTCTGGTGCCGTTATTGTTTTCTGAGGCGGTCAATCTGCATCCCATTGCTATCATCGTTGCAGTACTGGTGTTTGGTGGGCTATGGGGTTTTTGGGGGGTCTTTTTTGCGATCCCGTTGGCTACTTTGTTAAAAGCCCTGATGACGGCCTGGCCCAAACCCGAAGAGGAGGAATCAACCAGCAGTTGATTCCTTCGGCGCTCAGTTTCTAGTTTGCCAGAGACTGAGCCGCAGCCAATACTTCCTCTGCGTGGCCCTTGACCTTGAGCTTGCGCCACTCCTGCTTGAGAACACCCTCGGCGTCGATCAGGAAAGTGCTGCGCTCAATACCCCGTACCTGTTTGCCGTACATGTTTTTCATTTTGATCACGTCAAACAGCGTGCAGAGCGCTTCGTCAGTATCGGAGATCAGTTCGAAAGGAAATTCCTGTTTGGCTTTAAAGTTTTCATGGGAGCGTAAAGAGTCGCGGGAGACACCAAAGATAAGGGTTTTGGCTGCTTTGAAGTCGTTGTACAGGTCACGGAAGTCCTGACCTTCGGTGGTGCAGCCCGGTGTGCTGTCTTTCGGGTAGAAGTAGATAACTACCTGATAGCCCTTGAGGGCGGACAGTACAATATCTTTCTCACTGGTTGCCTGGGCACGAAAGTCGGTTACTGCTTCGCCTACGCTAAAACTCATCTTGAGGATCCCTTGAATGGTTTGGTTTCTGGAGCGCCCGAAGGGGCGCTTTACGCAAGCCATATAGGACCAGTTTGATGATCGCGACGCAACCCCGGGAAACTATCAGAATGCGCTTGTGATGTAAGCTTGTGATTGTCTCGGGGGCTCAGTAACATAGACCTCTTTTTGAATTCGATGGAGCGGTTTTCAATGATAACGGGCAGTATGGTGGCACTGGTTACGCCAATGCACGAAGATGGTAATGTTGACTGGGACGGGCTTACCCGAATCGTTGATTTCCACCTGCGTGAAGGAACCAACTCCATTGTCGCCGTGGGCACAACCGGCGAGTCTGCGACACTCGATGTCACCGAGCACTGTCAGGTCATAAGTCGAGTGGTCAAGCAGGTTGAAGGACGTATCCCTGTGATTGCAGGAACGGGTGCCAATTCGACGCATGAAGCGTTTGAGCTAACCCAGGAAGCCAAGGGGCTCGGTGTCGATGCCTGCTTGCTGGTGACCCCCTATTACAACAAGCCGACCCAGGAAGGCATGTACCAGCACTTCAAGTACATTGCGGAACGTGTCGAGATTCCTCAAATTCTTTACAACGTGCCAGGTCGTACCTCGGTTGACCTGTTGCCTGAAACGGTAGAGCGGTTGGCCCTGGTGGATAACATTGTCGGTATAAAGGAAGCGACGGGTGATATTGAGCGTGCCAAGCGTCTGATCGCAAACTGCAGTGCGGATTTTGCTGTTTATTCGGGTGATGATCCGACGGCGGTTGAACTCATTCTTGCTGGAGGCAAGGGTAATATCTCTGTCACGGCCAATGTCGCACCGGCCAAAATGTCCGAGCTTTGCCGCTTGGCTCTTGCCGGGAAGGCCGATGAAGCTCGTCGTTTGAATGAAGAGCTTATGCCCCTGCATTCCAATTTATTCGTCGAGTCCAACCCGATTCCTGTGAAGTGGGCACTGCAGGAGATGGGGATGATTGAAGGTGGCATACGCTTGCCCCTAACGCCGCTTTCTGAACCATCGCAAGCCATTGTTCGTGATGTGTTAAAGCGCAACAAGCTGTTGTAATTCTTTTGATATTTGCCGTTTGTAATAACCTGAAATATTGAGGCTCCCAGGAATGCATAAATTGAGGATGTTGGCTGTACTCACCGCCATGATCTTGCTGAGTGGTTGTGTGAATGATTACATCCGTGACCGGGGCAATGATTACCGATCAGCGGAACTGTATCCGGTGACACAATTACCCGAAGGGTATGATGATTCCCGTTTTGACACGCTGATGTTGATCCCCGAGCAAGGCGATGGGCCTAAAGGGGAAGAGTTTGTTGTACCAAGGCCCAATGCCATTGTATTGGCCGGTGACACTGACCTCTATCGAATCGAACAGGATGGCAATGCGCGATGGATTCTTTCGCAGAAGAAGCCTGGGCAAGTATGGCCGGCACTGATCAGCTTCTGGGAGTCCAGCGGTATTAATCTGGAAGTGAACGATCCCGCCAATGGTGAAATGGAGACCAGTTGGGTTGTCATCAATGAGACCGAGCAGAAAGATCAGGTAAGACGAATTATTGGCAATTTGCTCGGTTCGGATATCAGCGATGATATGCAGGATAAATTTCGTATAAACATGCAGCAAGGGGTTCAGGAAGGAACCACGGAAGTTCATCTTTTGCATGCTCGTGCCCCAGCAGATGAAGAAAACCCTGCCGTGAACTGGGGTACCGATGATACCAGTGATCTGGTGCAATCAGCGATGCTCAATGAGATGTTGGTGTTCGCCCTGAGCCTCTCAGATGAACCGGAGTCGGTATCTCTGGTTGCTCAGGATCTCAGTATAGGGACTCGCACATCTCTGGTTGAGGACGGTAATGGTAACCCCACCTTACGACTCGACCTGGCTTACGATCGCAGCTGGGCGGCTATTGGTCGGGCGCTGCAAGCAACCACTATTAAGGTTGTCGATCGTGACCGGGGCCAAGGGCTCTATTACCTTGAGATAAACCATGGGGAGGAGTTGACGGTTGCGACAGAAGAGGAAGAGGAGGGTGGTCTTTTCGACTGGTTCTCTGATGATGATGCCACCGACAACAAACCGGGTGTAGACAGCTATCAGTTGCGGCTGACCCGTGTCGGTTCCCAGGTGAAAGTGACCCTTGAGCGTAGTGTTACCGAGCTTGCTCCGAGAGAGATCAGCCTTGATCTGCTCACATTGCTGAAAGATAACCTAAGCTAGGCTTTCGCGGGGGGGCGCCGACAGCGGCGGCTCCCGCACTTTATACGGTATGCAATTCTCATCCATAGGCAGTGGTAGCAAGGGTAATGGTACCCTGGTTCGCCATGCCGACACCCTGCTGTTAGTCGATTGTGGTTTTAGTCTTAAGGAGACATTGCTACGGCTCGAAATGCGTGGCGTTACGGCGGATCAGTTAAACGCTGTCTTTGTTACTCATGAGCATGGCGACCATATCAAGGGGGTCTCGGGTTTGGCCCGTCGGTATGATCTACCGGTCTACCTCAGTGCTGGCACCCGGTATGTTGGCAAGCTGGAGAAAGTTGACAATATACAGGTGATTGCCGACCAGGCACCCGTTGTCATTGGAGATATCGAAGTGCATCCCGTCGCGGTACCGCACGATGCCCGTGAGCCGCTACAGTACCGCTTTTCTGCCGATCAATGCACTGTCGGGGTATTGACCGACCTGGGTTGTATTACGCGTCATGTGGTCGAATCTTTTCGGTCTTGTGACGGGTTGCTGCTGGAGTGCAATCATGACCCTTATCTGTTGTCTTCCGGACCTTATCCGCCATCCTTGAAGCGTCGGGTTGCTGGCAGCTACGGGCATCTCAGCAATGAGCAGGCGGCAGAGCTATTGTCTTTGGTTGACCGACAGCGCCTGCAGCATCTGGTGATTGCTCATATCAGCGAACAAAATAACCTCACTGAGAAGGTTCTTGAGCAGCTGTTGCCTTATATCGATGAGGCTCGGCTGACCTTTGCTAATCAGGAGCAAGGATTTGACTGGATCAGGGTAACCGCCAGCTGATCTTTGAAAGGGTATTCCCTGACAGTATTTCTCACGGGGCCGAGTTGTTTGGCGTTGTAACCGAACATTTCGCACTACTCGGCGCATAGTCCTCGCTTTGAGTGTTTAGCCACCTATTGTCCTTAAGCGCTCGTTAGTATTGAGTCAACTGATCCGATGCATGGGTGAGGACTTGTTGTTAAGCCAGCCTTCAGTTGTGCTAGTCAGAAAGGTTGTTCTCGCGGTCGTTTTCTACCGGTTTTACTGGGCTGTAGGGCTGTTGGCGTATTTTTCTATCCACAATGAGCCAGGGTAGGTGGAAGGGGGCAGGCAGAGAGCCATTATAGTTATTTGCTAGTCTTCTTGTGAGAATGATTAAAGCTCCATAACTTGTTGAAAATATTAGGCTTTTTCTGGGGTGGTTGGGTCTAAAGTTGTATTTTGGTTAAAAAACAATCAATTCGAGGTGGTGGTTATCAAAGTGCGGGATAAGGGTAGTTCTACCGCTGCAATTAACAGACTTATCCACAGAATTTGTGGGTATTTTACAATTCAGTGACAAGCGCTGGTTAGCCGCTCGAAAGCGGCGCGGTCATCGAGCTTTATGCGTTATCCAGCCTGGAGCTATCTTCGCCGCCAAGCGCTTCAATAACCTGTTCAAGAAGATCGCAAAGGCAGGCACTCATCAGGGAGAAGTCGGCATCAAAACGGCTGGCAGCATCTTCCCCTCCCTGATCGCTGGCTTGTTCCTGTATCTCCTCGCCAAAGCGCAATCTTTTAAGGCTGAAATCATCATTCAAGAGAAAGGAAAGCTGATCATTCCAGCTTAGAGCCAGTTTGTTAACCTGCTTTCCGGCGTCGAGGTGAATAGCAATCTCCTCGCCGGTCAAATCATGGCGCTTGCAACGAATAATTCCGCCTTCATCGCCGGGCTCACTGAGCTCGGCTTCATCGCCTAACTCAAACCCGGCAGGCGTCTGATTGAGCCACCCTGTCATCACGCTAGCTGGAGACTGTTTCAGCGCAGGAGGTACGACCGGTAGGCTACCCAGGTTGCCGCGCAGATAGCTTACCAGCTCTTCTGCTTTTTTCATGGACGATGCGTCGACCATTAGCAGTCCTTGCCGTGGAGCAATAAAAGCAAATGTCGTACTGTTGCGCGTAAATGCCCTGGGCATCAACTCGAAGGTGATCTCTTCTTTAAGAGTATCTCGCTCTTTCTTGTAGAGTTTGCGGTGCTCGGCGTCTTCAATCTGCTGAACTTTTTCAGAGAGTATTTCGCGCACTACGCTGGCGGGTAGTAACTTCTCCTGTTTACGCGCACAGAGCATCAAGTAGCCGTTAGTGCTGTGTACCAGCAGCTCACTCTGCTTGCCCAGCGGGGGTACCCACCCGAAACTGGATAGATCCTGCTTTCCACAGGGTTTGAAAGCGCCTTCGAGTAACTGTTTTTCAAGGGACTCTGCGCTGTCGGTAAAGGGCTTCGTGAAACGGTAAACAATCAGATTCTTAAACCACATAATCGCTGTTCTGTGCTCTCCAAAATTGGGCGCATATGGTAGCAGAATCGGATTAGCGGGATGGATTTTTTTCTTACTCGAGCGATTTGGAAAAAAGTAGGGGTGAACGGTTGCGTTCCATTCGGGTTGCTGCGTATAATTCGCGCCGTCCAACACGTGGGTGATTAGCTCAGCTGGGAGAGCATCTGCCTTACAAGCAGAGGGTCGGCGGTTCGATCCCGTCATCACCCACCACTTTGGAGCGGTAGTTCAGTTGGTTAGAATACCGGCCTGTCACGCCGGGGGTCGCGGGTTCGAGTCCCGTCCGCTCCGCCATTATTAACTCCGGGTTGATAGTGGGGATAGATGTAATGACCTTTATAGAGAAGATTTTGGGTGATTAGCTCAGCTGGGAGAGCATCTGCCTTACAAGCAGAGGGTCGGCGGTTCGATCCCGTCATCACCCACCAATTCTTTTCGGAGCGGTAGTTCAGTTGGTTAGAATACCGGCCTGTCACGCCGGGGGTCGCGGGTTCGAGTCCCGTCCGCTCCGCCAACTCCCCTGAATCTCTTTTTAGCGTTCTTATTTGCAGTTTAATCTGCAGACTTGAGCTGCGTCTCTTATTGTTTAAAAAGCCTGCTTCGAGCCTTTACAGGCTGTTTCTCTTCGTGTTATGCACATTACTCATTTTTTTTCTCAGCACAATACTTTATGTAGATAAGCCATTATTTATCTTTTGTTTGTCCTAACCTATTGAAAAATAAAGAAAAATAAATGATCAAAAAACGTACAATCTGTATTCCTGTGCTTGTTTGTGCAGTTTCAGACGTTTTTTCATATGTTGTCCCCATATCTATCCACAGATTTTGTGGACAACCTTTTACGCATAAAAAGGGAATTTTATGGAGCACGCTGTAGCCCCCGAAGTAAAGCTGTTACTGATCGATGGTATGAATTTGGTGCGTCGAATTTATGGTGCCCAACAGTCTGTGGATAAGCTGGAAGAAACCTTATTAGCTTCACTCAGAAGAGCCGTTCGTGAGTATCAGGCCACCCATCTGATAATGGTTATGGATGGGAGCGGACCTACCTGGCGTCACCAGCTTTATGCTGACTATAAATTGGGACGCAAGCCGATGCCGGAAGATCTGCAGCGCTTCATGCCAGCATTACTTGAATGGTTGGTCCATCAGGGCGTTGCTCTTATAGATCAGCCTTCTACGGAGGCGGATGATATTATTACGGCGCTTGTCATTCGCCTGCAGGGCTTAGCCGTCAAGATCAGGGTGTTATCAACGGATAAGGGCTTTTTGCCACTAATAAATGAACAGGTGTCTGTGAGAGATCATTTCCGTTCATTTGATTGGAATCATCAGGCGATTCGTGAGCGTTTCGGGGTGTCCCCGGGGTTACTTCGAGATTATTGGGCGCTCTGCGGTGACAGCAGTAACCATATCCCCGGGGTCGATGGGGTAGGGCCCAAGAGGGCCAGCGAGCTGATTAATCACTATGGTAGTTTGCGCAATGTGCTGGCTGAAGCGGAGCAGATGCCCGGCCGTATTGGGGAGCTGTTGAGAGCGCAGCATCAGCAGGCCGATCTGAGTCGCCGTTTGTTGGAGCCAAAAGTGGATTTTCCGTTAACCGGCAATTTGCAAAACTATCGAATTGATCCGCGATTGTGTACCTGAGGACAAGAAGTTCCCCGCCGCTGGCAGTACGCTGTATCGACTTCTTGTGGGTTATGGATGGCATCTGGGTTGTGGGGACGGCAAAAGCAAAAAGCCCGCAGGGTGCGGGCTCTTGGCAAGCGTATGCAGGAGTAACGTTAGGCCGCGTTGGCCGCTACTCTTTGCCGCATATTGATGAAATCCAGCAGGATATTACCGGCTTCCTTTACGAACGCGTCTTCATCTTCTTTTTGCTCCTGACGGTGAGGCGCGGGGCCCTTGTCTTCATTATCGACGTTCAGGGTTTCAAGAGGCGCTTCACCACGAGCCTCCCGGTAGCGATTTTCAATACTCAGCCTCTGTTTCTTGAGGTTTTCGTACTGATCTTTTCTTGCCTGGCTGTTGAGTAACAGGCTGGTACGTGTGTCCTGCTCTTGGCGCAGCTGGGTTTGCTCCTGTAGATAGGTAAAATCAGGGTCGTTGGCTGCCCGTTGGTTGTGTCGGCGCTGGAGCTTTTGCAAGTAGGGCTCTGTGGGCTCCAGGCCCATATAGGCGACGGGTCGAATCTGGTCCCAGGGCAGGGCGTCATCAAGGGCGCTTTCACCAATTTTGCTGCTGTCATAGAGCGACGGGAAGTGGATGTCAGGGACGACGCCTTTGTGCTGGGTGCTTTTACCAGAAATGCGGTAGAACTTGGCCAGGGTCAATTTAAGTTGCCCATGGTTGAGTGGTTGTATGGTCTGCACGGTGCCTTTGCCGAAGGTCTGCCCGCCAATGATCAGTGCCCGCTGATAGTCCTGCATGGCACCGGCAAAGATCTCTGATGCCGATGCGCTGAGGCGATCGACCAGAACCGCCATGGGGCCGCCATAGACCAGATTGCCATCCGGGTCCTGCTGTACATCGATTCGTCCGCGACCGTCTCGTACCAGAACGGTTGGGCCGCCTGGGATAAAGAGACCGGTCAGTTCGTTGGCTTCTTGCAGTGAGCCGCCACCATTGCCACGAAGATCAACGACCAGACCATCCACGTTTTCTTCTTCCAGTTCTTTAAGGAGGCGTTTTACATCACGGGTGGTGCTTTTGTAGTTGGGGTCGCCCGCTTGAGCGGCTTTGAAGTCAATGTAGAAAGCCGGGATCTGGATAACGCCCAGCTTATAGGCGTTACCTTCATGATCCAGCTCAATCACGCTTTTTTGGGCTGACTGCTCCTCCAGTTTCACCTTTTCACGAGTGATGCTGTAGATGCGAGTGCCACCGCCGTCACCATCTGAGGGGATCACTTCCAGTTTCACGACTGAGGCTTTAGGGCCTCGGATTAACTGTACGACTTCATCCAGGCGCCAGCCTACGACATCGACGATGTCTCCTGACTCTCCCTGGGCTACACCAACGATCTTGTCGGCAGGTTTGAGTTGTCCGGCTTTGTCGGCAGGGCCTTTGGCGACCAGGCTGACTACCTTGGTGTAATCGTCTTCTGCTTGCAGTACGGCTCCTATGCCTTCGAGGGACAGGCTCATATTAATGTCGAAGTTTTCCGCATTGCGGGGGGAGAAGTATTGGGTGTGAGGGTCATAGATGCGAGCAAAGGCGTTGATATAAACCTGAAAGGCATCTTCGCTATTGGCCTGGAACAGGCGATTCAATTGAGAGCGGTAGCGCTTGGTCAATAGCTCGCTGATCTCGGGGAGTTCTTTTTTGTTCAGCTTAAGGCGCAACACGCTGTCTTTTAGCTGACGTCGCCACAGGTCTTGCAGTTCGGCGGTATCGAGGGCCCAGGGCATCTCGCTGCGGTCGATTTTGATCGACTCTTCACGGCTGAAGTCCAGGGTCTTAAGTTCAGCATCGGTATGGCTAAGAAGAAAACGCAAGCGCTCTTCGACACGTTGCTGGTAAATGTTGTAGATGTCGAAGCCGGGTTTTAGATCGCCGGTCTTCAAGGCATTGTCCAGTTCATTCCGATAGGCTTCGAAACGTTCAATGTCGCTATGTGTAAAGTGGCTGCGGGCGGGATCAAGGCTGGCAAGGTAGCGATCCAGTATTTTGCTGGAATGCTCGTCATCCAGGGGGATTTTCTCGTAATGGGCTCGTCGTAGAAGCTGAACCATGTTGACGCTGGCGATCGCCTGTTCGCGAGTGGGTTGTAACTCGGTGAGTTTCTGTTGCTCCGGGGGCAGGAGTTTGGCGCTGGCCAGCGGGCTTAGCAGCAGTAGCAACAATAGGGGAAGTGTTCTGGTTAGAGCCAGGTTAAGCATGAATATCTCTCAACGATTCAGGGTATTGGATTTGAACAAAAAAGCCTGAGTTGGTTCCCGCACATCATGCGGTCCCCGGACGAGCGGTCTGAAAAAACAGCCTGCAGGCACGAATTCTCACAGCTTATGTGTAAATGAGTATTATGGATAGTCTAGTGGAAGCGGATAGTCCGGGGAAGAATAATGATCACAGTGCAGGGATTGGTTGCCACGCAAAGCCATCAAGGGGAATGGGTTTCACGGGAGGTTAAGCCTCCGGCTGCAGGGGAGGTCTGTATCAGAATTCACGCCAGTGGGGTTAATCGTGCCGATTTGATGCAGCTTAAGGGGTATTATCCGCCGCCGCCGGGCTATTCCGACCTGCTGGGGCTGGAATGCGCGGGAGTTATCGAATCGGTAGGCGATGGGGTTGACGGCTGGAAGCCCGGTGATGCAGTGATGGCTTTACTGGCCGCAGGAGGCTTCTCGAACCGAGTGGTTTGCGATGTTCGTCAACTACTGCCTCTACCTAAAGGGTGGGATATGACCCAGGGTGCGGGCTTTATGGAGGCTTATTCAACGGCTTGGCTGAACCTGTATCGAATCGGTGATTTGCAGCCAGAAGAGCGAGTGTTGATCTATGCCGGAGCCAGCGGCGTGGGCAGCGCGGCTATTCAACTGTGCAACTTGATGGATAATCCGGTGGTTGCCGTCGTAGGCAGCCAGGAAAAAGCCGATTATTGCCGGCAGTTGGGTGCCCAGACAACCGTGCTGCGCGATAGTCAGTGTTGGCACAAATTGCAGGCATTAGCGCCGTTTGATCTTCTGTTGGATCCGGTCGCCGGTGATTGGCTGGAGAACAGTGTTTCGCTATTGGCAATGGATGGGCGTCTGGTACTGATCGGATTAATGGGTGGGCGTCGTTGTGAGCTGGACGCGGCGACCATTTTGATGAAGCGAATTCGTATTCAAGGGTCGACATTGCGCGGACGAACGGTTGGATTTAAAGGTGCGCTATTAGAATCCATGCGCAATCAGTTATGGCAATCGATTGGGCGTGGTCAGTTGTCACCCGTAGTGGACCGAGTATTTACCACTGAAGAAATCGATAAGGCATTTGCCTGGATGGCAAATAACAGTAATAAAGGCAAAGTAATAATCGTGCGATCAGATTAACTCGAGTGAAAAGACTGTGCGGAATAAATGAGGTGTGTAATGAACTTCGCCTGAAAATTTCAGGCGTTCCCATACTCCATGAAGGTCCTAGGGAGTTTGAATGAACACTGCACCCGCGGCGGAATCGCAGGTGCAGTGTTCAGGGAATCAGTTGTAGCCGCGTACGAATTCGGCGCTGGCTTCTGCTGCAGGCAGCTGGTGCGTTGGCAGATTGGACTTGAGCAGAGGGGCAACGCCGTCATGCTCTTTACGGGATTTTCTGGTGATTCTCTGGGTTGAGATGCTTTCGATAAAATTAAAAGGCTTGCTACGTGACATGATTATAAGCTCCGCTTCTGTGCTATTTGTTCAGTGTAGACCGTTGTCAGACAACTCTCTGTAGATCTGCTGTTTGCATGCTGCAAACGTTAGTTATTCAGCGCAGAGCTATGTTAGCAACTGTTGGCGCGAGCAAGTATTCGTATCATTACGTATACGAAGTCGACCACGACACGTTTTTATTGTCGTGGCCGTCACACTTTTTTGTTCGAATGAGAAAATGAAAGGGCGAATTAAGGCACCTCTGATTAATTCGGATAGATCTCTGCGGATCCTAAAATGGTTTTTATCAAGGCGAAGTTCGCCGTTCATGTCGAGACCTGAACAAGGGCTTCAACACCGAGAGAAACCATTTTAGGATCGCCCTACGGGGCTTTCAGGCGAACCCAGACTCTTTGTTACGCCTTTTTGAAAGGTCTGGACCTTACTGCAAAGACGTGCCGCGATTCTGGATTC
>NZ_JAKSDZ010000018.1 GCF_023509475.1 Aestuariirhabdus haliotis
AGGACCGCCCTACGGGGCTTTCAGGCGAACCCAGACTCTTTGTTACGCCTTTTTGAAAGGTCTAGACCTTACTGCAAAGACGTGCCGCGATTCTGAATTCGCCTGAAAGCCAGAGCTCATCTGAATTAATCAGAGGTGCCTTAAGGCTTAATGGCTCTGTTCCCGATCAGACCGTTAAAGAACCATTCAGGGCCAAAATGGCGTTAACTGCGGGCTTGCCGGCATCACCGGTAGATCCCTAATAGCTGGGTATTAGCCATGCTTATAGCATTGTCGCCTATCAGGGTTCATCTTCTCGAAAGAGGCTGTGGGTGTATCACTGCTGTTTGAGCAAATGGTGATTGGCTTATGGATCGCTGCCGCCTTTTCTGGCTCTCACGACGGCCAACAGGGGTGTCGGAAGTACCGCTTTTGCAGGAGCAAACAGCGGTCTACTTACTTATTTACCTTCGATCGCTTCCGTCATCCCTGGCTTACGCAATCCACTTACTCGTTTACCTTGGATCGCTGCCGCATCCCTGGCTCACGCGATCTACTTACATCCTTGTAAGCAAAAAAACCGGGCGGAGCCCGGTTTAAACAGAGTAGGTTCAGCCCGCTTGCGCGGGCTGGACTATCGTTTGGAGACGCGCTTAGCGACGACCCTCACGACGTAGAGCAGATGGGGTGTACTGCTTGGAAGAAACCTGGAAACCAAACTGGTAACCCATTTTTTCTTCGTTCTGCAAACCCAATACCAGGTAGCGGCCAGACAGCAGGTCGTTCAGAGTCTCCGCTGCGTACCAGGGGGTATCGATTGGGTAGTAGTGCATGTTGTACGCCTGACCCACACGCCACAGCTGACCACGACCATCGTAGTGATCAATAACAGACGCCTGCCAGGTATCCTCATCCAGATACATCACACGCTTGGCATAGATATGACGGGCGCCTTCCTTCAGAGTACCGACCACTTCCCACACACGGTGTAGCTCGTAACGGGTATATTGAGGATCAATATGCCCAGCTTCGATGATATCGTCGTAGGAGTGCTCCTTGGAGTACAGGTCGTAGTTGTTGTAAGGAATATACATCTCTTTCTTACCGACTATTTCCCAGTCGTAACGATCGGGGGCTCCGTTGTACATATCGAAGTTATCCGCCGTACGCAGGCCATCACTGGAAGTACCTGGACCGTCATAAGCCACCTGAGGGGCACGACGTACACGACGCTGACCGGCATTGTAAACCCAAGCCATACGGGGCTGCTCAACCTGATCGATGGTTTCGTGGACCAGCAAGACGTTACCCGCGAGGCGCGCAGGCTCCAGTACGCGCTGCTTGAAGTAGAACAGCAGGTTACCTACATCCCCTTCGAAGTCGGTGACCTTGTTACTGAAGGTAAACTCGTCCTGGAACTTAACGGGGGTGAAAGAACCGTTGGCGGTCGGCGTTGCCTGGATGATCGTACGCTTGGTGCTACCACCGCGATAGCGCACGATATGGTTCCAGATCGCCTCTACACCAGCCTGCGGGATCGGGAATGGCGTAGAACCGATATCGGTGTAGTTCTCCAGGCCATTGCCACCGCGTACCGTGCTGGTATTGGTCGCATTGCTAAAGGTTTGCTGCTGCACATCATCCGGAACCGTCGCCGTACGATGGCTCTTGTAGACCGGCATGCTGTAGGTTTCCGGGAAACGCTTGAACAAGGCGATCTGGCCCGGGCTCAGCTTATCGGCATACTGCTCATAGTTTTGCGCCGTAATGGTGAACTCCGGCTGCTCATCGGCAAATGGATCGGCCAGGGAGCCATCATCGAAGAAGGGGGCGTACTCACTGCGCAAACCACCTTCCCACTTGGGAATAGAACCATCGGCATTACCACCGCGCTCGGCGCCCAAAGGAGTCAGGTCGGTATTCAGGCGCGCCGCCTCCTCAGGAGATACGGCCGCCATCACACTGGCGCTCATCAAAGTCAGCGCTACTGCACCGGCACCGATTATTTTTTTATGATTGATCATTATTTTTATTCTCCGTAATCCGTTTCTTAGAAGGTCATACCAACACTGGCCGCGAAGAAGTCACGATCCTGAGTTGTGTTGTACTTGCCATCGAAGAAATCGGTAAAGGAAACACTGGCGTTATAGGTGTTCAGGTAATCCGCACGTAAGGCAACAGAGACCGCTTTACGATCCTCGAGGAAGTTGGTGTTAGGGGAAAAACCATCAACATCGTGCTGCCAAGCCAGGGAAGGCTTCAGGTTAATACCAGCAAAAACATCGTTATATTCCCAAGTTGCACGAGCACGATAACCCCAGGAAAAATCGGTTACAAAACCTTCATCTTCACAGTAGTTGTTTTGTCCGCCACTCAGGCTAGTTGCCAAGCCATCACAAGTACTAACTCCTGGTGCCAGAAAGCCATTCAAAGGTCCTGTTCCAAAGACCGGATCTCGACCATAACGCAGGTCACTTGAATCATCTAAACCACCAACCCAATTCGCACCCACTTCACCAACTAGCGATAACCGGCTAGCGCCCATCACCTGATCGAAGAAGTGGATCGCTGTTAACTGAGCTTGAGTCACCTCTTTACGCACATAGCCATGCACTGTTTCACCTGGACTACCATTTATTAAGGAAACGTTCCCCAAAGCACCACCAAGATAAGCGCTAGAAGCAAGCCCAGAGAAAAGAACATCTGTAGTATTTAAGCCTATAGGGGAATTAGGGCGATAACTCACCTCACCACTAACAGCAGTAGTTCCCAACGTTGTCGCAAAACTCAACCCATAGAGGCGAATATCCTCTGCGTACTCCATGAAATATTCTGAATTACCCGCAATAACTACCCTACCGCTAGGATCACCAATCGCATTGGCTATATCATAAACATCCTGACTTGCTCCGACACCACTAAGCACAGGAGTGCGACTATGATAGTGAATAAAGTAGGCACCAAACTCGGTATCGTTTAATTCCGGCACATACCAACGAAGAGCGGCTCCCCATTGCCCACTGTCACTGGGTTCATCGTTTTTAACTCTAGGAACGATTGTACCTTCGGCACCACCACTAATGCTGTAATCACCCGTTAATCCTAAACCACCGGCAGTAGCTGCAATACCCGCATTAAGAGCAGCAACATCAGCATCTGTTAATGGCGCTAGTACTGTTAAATTATCATTACAGCCTTGGGCCGCCACATCGGGCCCAGAGAAGAAAGTACCACAGTTGTCCAGCGTGGTGGGTTCCCATTCAAACTGATAAAAGGCTTCAAAACTCAGGTTATCGGTAATTCCCTGCTGCACATAGAGCATAGGTACGGGCATCAACCCTTCCTTGATTTCGGCGCCGGGCTTACGGAAGGCCGAAACATCGACAGGGTTGATACTATTGATAGAGTTTTGAATAAAAGTTGATTCACCCCAGCTAACCACCTGATTACCCAAGCGCACACTACCGGGCTGCTCTAAAAACTCATAGTTGTGCCATGCATAATAATCCAGGAATTCGGCACCTTTGGTTTGCGCCAGGCTGCGACGGCCCTTGTCGCTGATATTTTTAAATTCGGTATCGCGACGCTGCTCAAAGTCATACCAATATTTGCCTCGAACAAAAACACCGCTGTCGCCGTAGGTTAGCTCCAGATCATGAATACCCTTGACCACCTCGGATACACGCTGGCCCTTTTTATAGTTCAGGTGGTTATCGTCAGTGGTTTGCGACAGACCCGCACCACCATTGTTGGCACCGATATAATCCTTATCCGGATTGGACGCCGCCCAAGTAATACCGTAAGAAATATTGGAGTCGAAGGTACCTTCGATCTCGCCATCCATCAGTTCAAAACTAACTGCTTGGGCCTGGGTCGACAGCACCGCTGCAGTCACCGCCGCCGCCAGCGGAAGGCGGGCTACCTGGTGCCAGGCGCGTGAGGAATTACGCATACTCATTGGACACTACTCCATTTGTTTTTATGATTGTTGTCATGGTTGTTATTAAGGCGTTTTTCGCCTCTTTTATTGTTATAAAATGCAGCTATTGAAAGCCGATCTCGACGTTCGATAACCTTTAATCTGAGATCCCTCCCCTATTGTGCTCCCACTATAGACCTTCAGGTTTGGCCAATTAATCATCCTAAAGAGTGAAAACCACCGCCAATTGAAAAAACCGCCATAAATCACACCGAAGACAGGAAGGCACCATCACCTTTCAGGTACTCGGCATAGTCGGCACGAATCTGCTTTTTGTTGAGTTTGCCGACGCTGGTCTTGGGGATCGACTCCACCACAGCCACCTGGGTTGGAATCGCCCATTTGTTAATACGCCCCTCCTCGACATAGCGCTTGAGGTGATCCTTGATGCTCGCCGCATCAACCTCTTCGCCCGGATGGACCACCACCAGCGCAAAGGGGCGCTCATCCCACTGGGGATCGGGCACTCCGACCACGGCCACTTCGGAAATGGCCGGATGCAGGCTCATCAAACCTTCCAGATCGAGAGAAGAGATCCACTCACCGCCGGTTTTAATGACATCCTTGATACGGTCACGAATCCGGACCGTACCCAACTCATCGATAGTGGCAACGTCACCGGTGTGCAACCAACCATTGGCCCAAAGCTCTTCGCTCTTTTCCGGCTCCTTAAAGTAGCCCTGAGTCAGCCAGGGTGCGCGGGCGACAATCTCCCCCACAGACTCACCATCATGGGGTTGGACATTGCCTTCCGCGTCAACCACTTCCAGCTGCACCAGGGGCACAGGGATACCGGCGGCGATACGATAGTCAATCTGCTGATCGTCGGTCAGCTCTTCACGTAATGTCTCGGTGACATAGGCGCCGCAGAGCAACGGGCAGGTTTCCGACATGCCGTAGGCGGCGGATAATTGCACGCCTTTATTGAGCGCTGCCAAGGCCAAGCCTTTATTCAGGGCCGAGCCACCAATCAACACTTTCCAGCCATCGAAGTTGGCTTGCTGGGCGCGGGAGCAACCCAGGATCATCTGAATAATGGCCGGCACGCAGTGGGAATAGGTCACCCCTTCACGCTGTTGCAGATCCACCAGCAAGTCCGGCTCGTAACGCCCCGGATAAACCTGCTTGACACCCAACATGGTTGCCACATAGGGCACCCCCCAGGCGTGGACATGAAACATCGGCGTGACCGGCATATAGACATCATCCGAATTCATCAGTGGCGAGCGACCTAAAGCGCCAAGGGTCGCCGTTTCTACCAAGGTATGAAGCACCAGTTGGCGATGGGTAAAGTAAACCCCCTTGGGATTACCGGTGGTGCCAGTAGTATAAAAGGTGGTGGCAACACTGTTTTCGTCAAAATCGGGGAAATCACAATGGGGCGCTTGTTGCGCCAACAGGGCTTCGTATTCACCCACAAAGGGCAAACCTGTTGGAGGGCTTGCGCCTTCGCTATCGCTGATCAGCATATAGCTTTCGACGGTCTCGAACTGGGACTGCATTCCCTCTAGCAGAGGAAGGAATTCATCATTCACCAGAATCATCTTGTCTTCGGCGTGGTTAACGGTGTAGATAATCTGGTCCGGTGACAGGCGCACATTGATGGTGTGGATGATCGCGCCGATCATGGGAATAGCAAACATCGCCTCCAGATAACGGTGGCTGTCCCATTCCATCACCGCCACCACATCACCCGGTCCTATACCGGATGCCTTCAGGGCGTTGGCAAGACGGCAGATGCGTTCGTTCAATGTTTTATAGTCGTAGCGCACCTGATCACGATAGACAATCTCACGCCCCGCCTCGTAGCGACGACCGGATAGCAACAACTGCTTGATTAATAAGGGGTAGGGATAGGCGGAGGGAGTTGGCTCAAGGACACGGGTTTGGGTCATAGGTTTGCTCTTATTGTTGTTATTACTTACGCGGCCACCGGACTCTGCCAGTTTCCAAGCCAAGCTTTGCGCTACAGGTTTGACTCTAATGACATCACTATATCCAGCGCCCCCTTTCCTCCCTATCGCCATAAAGTATGATTTTCGAACCGCAAGGAATGATTCAAAACCGGAAGCGGGCCAATTTTGATACCATAGACTCATCCCTGTACCGCCACTAATAACATCGGGCCAACCCCGAGCATGGTGCAGCCTTTCTCAATACAATTCAGGAGCAAACAAGATGTCAGATGATTGCGTAGTCATTGTCAGCGGGGCACGTACCCCTATGGGTGGTTTTCAGGGCAGTTTGGCGAGCGTCAGCGCACCAGAATTGGGCTCTATCGCGATTGCCGAGGCGGTCAGCCGCGCCGGAGTTGATGCCAACGATGTACAGGAAGTGATTATGGGTTGCGTGCTACCGGCCGGCCTGAAGCAGGGCCCCGCCCGACAGGCATCTTTGAAGGCTGGTCTACCCGAAGCAACCGGCTGCACCACCATCAACAAGCTTTGCGGTTCGGGCATGAAAGCCACCATGCTGGCTCACGACCTGATCAAAGCGGGCACGAACAACATTATGGTCGCTGGCGGCATGGAGAGCATGAGCAATGCACCCTACGTACTACCCAAGGTTCGCGATGGTTTGCGTATGGGCCACGGCGAGGTCAAAGACCATATGTTCCTGGATGGCCTGGAGGACGCCGAAACAGGTCGCTTGATGGGCTCCTTCGCCCAGGAAGTAGCTGACCGTTACAGCATCACCCGGGAAGAGATGGATGCCTTTGCCATCGAGTCCCTTCAGCGAGCTCAGCGTGCCATTGATGCCGGCGACCTCAAGGCCGAGATTGTTCCCGTGACCGTAAAAAGCCGCAAAACTGAAACCGTCGTGGCTGACGACGAACAACCTCACAACGCCAATATCGGCAAAATCCCTCAGCTGCGACCCGCCTTTGCCAAAGATGGCTCCATTACCGCAGCCAATTCCAGCTCCATCTCCGACGGTGCTTCGGCGCTGGTGTTGATGCTCGAATCGGAAGCCAAGCAACGCGGCCTGAAGCCTTTGGCCCGTATCGTTGGGCACAGCACCCATTCCCAGCACCCATCAGAGTTTACCATTGCCCCGGTTGGCGCCATGGAGAAGCTGTTTACCAAAACCGGCTGGAGCAAAGCGGATGTTGATCTGTTTGAGATCAACGAAGCCTTCGCCATGGTCACCATGCTGGCAATGCGGGAACATGGGCTTGATCACAGCAAGGTTAACGTCAACGGCGGTGCTTGCGCCCAGGGCCATCCGGTGGGATCGACCGGCTCACGCATTATCATCAGCCTGATTTACGCACTGAAACAACAGGGTAAAAAGCGTGGTGTGGCCTCGTTGTGTATCGGCGGCGGAGAAGCTACCGCAATGGCCATCGAGCTCGTATAAGGTTTCGGCCTAGACAATGGCTGACAGGGACGTCAGCCATAAGGTTCTCGGCGCATCTTACCGAAACGTGGCTGCCATCCTTACCTGATTCGGTCTGATTACTTCTGTTCTGGACTGCTACCGGCTTTCCTGATTCACGCAACTTGCTTACTTTTACCCTGGATCGTTACCGCCGCCTGTGGCTCACGCGACGACCGACAGGGACGTCGGAAGTATCGGTTTTGCAGGAGCAAAAAGCGATCTACTTATATCTACCTTGGATCGCTGCTGCCCTCCCTGGCTCACGCGATCTACTTACATCCTGTAAGCAAAAAAAAAGGAACCGCGTGGCGGTTCCTTTTCTATATGGTGGGTCGTGGGCGACTCGAACGCCCGACCAATTGGTTAAAAGCCAACTGCTCTACCAACTGAGCTAACGACCCGAAAAATGGTCGGGGTAGAGAGATTCGAACTCCCGACATCCTGCTCCCAAAGCAGGCGCGCTACCAGACTGCGCTATACCCCGAAATGGCTCCCCGAGCTGGACTCGAACCAGCGACCCAATGATTAACAGTCATTTGCTCTACCAACTGAGCTATCGGGGAACTACACAAGACTTCCGGCCCCATAAATGGGTCACCCTCAACCTTGGAGCGCGCATATTACCTTAGCCAGCTCGAGAGTCAACCCCTTTACCAGGCATTCTCACGGAGATTCTTCCCCCATCCTCCAGCTAGACCTTTATCTCATGGATGTTCGATAAAAGTTGGCTAGAGCCTTGGATTATTAAGGCATATACTGGCGCAAATGGTTCTGCATCGCAGCAGGCAGGCCGTTACGAGGGAGCTTTATAATGAACTACTATAAAAAAAGAGACTTTTGACCAAAAAAGTCTCGCATAACAACAGGGAATACCATGAGAGAAACTGAGCCGCCCAAGGTTGTCAGCCTGCAAAGCCGGAAGGAGAATCTGGATCATATCCAGCCGCGCTTCCAGCAGCTCATTCAAGACTGCCGTAAAATCACCATGAACAGTACGGCCAGTTTGCTCGCCGAAATGTTCGAAAACATCGACGATGCTCTATTCGATGCGGCTGAAAAAGCAGAAAACAACTCCATCCAAACCCTGTTTTTTGACAGCATGCGGGAGGTGCGACTCAAGCGCCCCCAGGCAGAGCGGGTCTTCCATCAGGAGATTTCCCAGCTCTTTACCGACTTTATCGAATCGCGCCCAAAGATGAGCGGGCAACAAGACGATAGCCAAAATGTCGATGCAGAAGATCTGTCGCTGGTTCAGAACGAAGCTTATGAAGAATCCCTGGTCGTCACCAACATGGCCACCAAGGTTAATGGGCGCTGCACCGAAGCCCTGTATGCACTGAACCAAAGACTCTCAATTGTTATTAATGGCGATAAGGTGGACGAGGGTAGCAATCCGGTGGCCGCCAAGAAAATCGCCACCAGCTTCTGCAAAGCCCTGGAAGCACTGGAGACCCACAAGCGTATTCAGGAAATCCTGTACCAGCTGTTCGACGAATACGTTATGACGGGCCTGGATGCGATTTACGATGACTTGAACAAACGCCTGATTCAAGCGGATGTCTTGCCTAACCTGAAGTTTTCTGCCCGCCAATACGCGGAAAGCCAGGGGGCAAAACGACACCTGGACATCACCGATGCCGGCAAGGATGACGCTGAAGGCCCTGACGAATCTGAAGGCCATGCCCCGGTGCCGAGTCAACCCCAGCCTCACACCCAGTTCCCACCAGGCGGGCATCAGCCATCAGTTCAAGACCAGCCCAATGAGCAAAAGCATGCAGCCCCCCCTTTTGTTCCGGGCACAGGGCAACCTGCACCTGCCAATAAGGGTCCTCTGGCCAGCAATATACCGCAGCACTATGACAACAGTACGCCACAGGATGCGGCCATGGACGGCGCCACCTATATGGACCCGGCGACCAGCGACCAGTTATTCACGGCAATCAGTGACCTGATCACTAACCGCCATGTCAATGATATGCCGCTGGAAATCCCCGAAGCGAATTTCCGCAGCGTACACGCCTTTTCTCCTCCCGAAGAGGGCTTACAGCCTTACACAACCGATGATTTGCT
Source organism: Aestuariirhabdus haliotis (assembly GCF_023509475.1). NCBI lineage: Bacteria > Pseudomonadati > Pseudomonadota > Gammaproteobacteria > Oceanospirillales > Aestuariirhabdaceae > Aestuariirhabdus > Aestuariirhabdus haliotis. Next base: position 9,410 of record NZ_JAKSDZ010000018.1, read on the forward strand.
ACACGCACTAACCGCGCTGCAAAAACAGAATCTGGATACCGAAGGCACCCCCTTCACAACCCCACAAACGGTCAACGCCTTCAAGGATGACCTGGTAAAACACCTTAATGCAGACGAAGAACACAACAGGAACATATCTACCGAAGATGCAGACATCATCGATCTGGTCGGAATGCTGTTCGACTTTATTCTGGATGACGAAAACCTGCCGGATGTGTGCAAAACAGCCCTTAGTCACCTCCATACGCCCTACCTGAAGATAGCGCTGACCGATAAGGAGATGTTTGTTCGACACCAGCATCCCGCGAGGCGCTTGCTGAACAGCATGGCCCAGGCTGCCGTGTTGTGGGCACCCGATGAGAGCAACGACCGGGGTGTTCTGGGCAAAATTCAATACGTCGTGCAACGAGTTATTAACGACTACAACGGCGATATTGAACTGTTCGATCTGCTGATCAAAGATTTCAACAATTTTATTAATTTACTTAAACGACAGTCGGAAATTATCGAGCGACGGGCCGTCGAAGCAACCAAAGGCCGTGATCGTCTGCTGGCGGCAAGAAAGACAGCACGAGAAATACTGGAAACCCGCATTCGAGATGAGCAACCCCCTAAGACCACCGTGCACTTCCTGCTTTCGGCATGGAATGATGTGCTGGTTTTTGTATTACTACGTCATAGCGAGGAGAGTGATGCCTGGCAACGGGCCAGCAACATCACCGACGATATTTTCTGGAGTGTTGAGCCCAAATACAACAAAGAAGAAAAAGACCTCTTAAAAGAGAAGCAGCCCCACCTGATTGCCAGCATCAAGGAGCACCTGATTAATCTGGGCGGGCATCAGGAAGAGGACATCAAGGGACTGGTCAAGCCTTTAGTTATGTGCCAGCGCGCCGCATTACGGGCGATTCAAGGCAAACCCCTTGAAACGCCTGAGCATCATCCGGTGGAAGCCGAGGTAGAGGCTGCTGCCCTGGCAACTCTTGGCGGCATCCCCATTGAAGAAGAGGAAGCCGAACCTGAAATAGAAAATCAGAATGTCGATATCGACCCCGACCTGATCAATCGCTTAAAAAAGCTTGAATTTGGTACCTGGTTCGACTTTACCCAAGCCGATAACTCTATACTTCGGTTAAAGTTAAGCTGGTTCAGCCCCACGACACTGAACTATATGTTTGTCGATACTGTCGGAAATAAAGCCGCAGTAAAGCCTATTTTTACTTTAGCCACAGAACTGACTACAGGAACAACCCGCTTCGCCGAAATAGAGCGAGCCCCACTAATGGATAGAGCGATGGAGACAATTCATAACCTCCTGAAACGCTTTATGGGCTCTTAGCCGCCCAACCATTTCGTTCGTTCCTTTCACTCAAAAGAGACTCAAGGCATGCAGGAAAATCGCAAAGAAGGCCGCGTAAAACTACAGAATAATCTGGACGTATACGACTGCAACACCGAAAAATACATGGGCAGTCTGGTAGACATATCCAGTGATGGTTTTATGCTAATGAGTAGCGAACCGATTAAAACCAACACCATTTTCCAGTGCCGGATCAACCTTCCGGAGACGGTCGATGACACCGATGTCATTCATATCGGCGTGGATAGCCTCTGGTGCAAGCAAAGCATCACTCCGTCTCATTACTGGACAGGCTTTCATTTAATCGAAATTAACGAAAAAGATCGGGACATTATTAACAGAATTATGTCTTTTAGCAGCACCCCCATGGATTAGTGAAGAACCAGACACTGGGTCCGGTTTTCGAAACCAAAAAGGTGCCTGTATGGTTTTGCATCGAACAAAACAAAAAGAGGGCGCCTATGGCTCCCTCTTTTTATTGAACCTCTAACAGTCAATCGTATTTTACAGATTTATCCGTTACCAAAGCTTAGGGCACCTCTGATTAATTCAGATGTGCCCTTAGTAGAAGTTCATACCATCGCTTTCAGCAGAAACATGAATGGTTTTACCCGGCTCAAACTTACCGGCCAAAATCTCTTGCGCTAATGGGTTTTCAATCCAGCGTTGAATCGCCCGCTTCAGCGGTCTCGCCCCATAGACAGGATCGAAGCCAATTTCTACCAGACGGTTCATCGCTTCATCATCCACTTCTAAAGCTAAATCCTTCTCCTTCAGACGACCACGCAGCAGATCGAGCTGAATACTGGCAATTCCGGCAATCTGCTCAGCAGCAAGGGGATGGAACACCACAAGCTCATCCACCCGATTAACAAACTCGGGGCGGAAATGTTGACCTACAACTTCCATCAAGGTGTTTTTGATCTCCTCAAAGTCGCTACCGCTGATATTTTGAATCAGGTCCGAGCCCAGGTTAGAGGTCATCACCACCACGGTATTACGGAAATCAACCGTTCGCCCCTGACCATCCGTCAATCTGCCATCATCCAACACCTGCAGCAGGATATTAAAAACATCGGGATGGGCCTTTTCAACTTCATCCAACAACACGACGGAGTAGGGACGACGACGCACGGCTTCGGTCAGATAACCGCCCTCTTCATAACCCACATATCCTGGAGGCGCACCGACCAGCCGAGCCACTGAATGCTTCTCCATAAACTCCGACATATCGATGCGCACGATGGCCTCTTCGGTATCAAACAGAAACTCTGCCAATGCTTTGCAAAGCTCGGTTTTACCCACACCGGTGGGACCCAGGAACATAAAAGAGCCATTAGGACGATTCGGCTCCGAAAGACCGGCTCGGGAGCGTCGCACGGCATTAGATACCGCAACCACGGCTTCTTCCTGGCCAATCACACGTCGATGCAGGGACTCTTCCATACGCAATAGTTTTTCACGTTCGCCTTCCAGCATCTTGGAGACCGGTATACCGGTCCACTTGGAAACAACTTCAGCAATCTCTTCATCGCTGACTTTATTTCGCAACAATTGCATGTCGTTCATTTCAGCCTGACTGGCGAGGTCGAGCTGTTTTTCCAGATCAGGAATTCGTCCATACTGCAACTCAGACATAGCGGCCAAATCACCTCCGCGCCGCGCCGTATCCAGTTCCACTCGCGCCTTTTCCAATTCCTCCTTAACCTTTTGAGACCCGTGCAAAGCTGCCTTTTCAGACTTCCAAACCTCATCCAGATCAGCAAATTCTCGCTCTAGCCGCCCGATCTCGCTATCGAGTTTATCGAGTCGTTTGCGGGAAGCCGCATCCTCTTCTTTCTTCAGGGCTTCTCGCTCAATTTTATATTGAATCAACCGGCGTTCCAGTCGATCCATAGCTTCGGGTTTGGAGTCCATTTCCATACGGATACGACTGGCCGCTTCATCCACCAGATCAATCGCCTTGTCCGGTAATTGACGGTCAGGAATGTAGCGATGGGATAACTTGGCGGCAGCAATAATGGCCGGGTCGGTAATGTCCACACCATGGTGCACCTCATAACGCTCTTTAAGACCCCGCAGAATAGCAATGGTGTCTTCTTCCGAGGGTTCGTTAACCATAACCTTCTGAAAGCGTCGCTCCAGTGCCGCATCTTTCTCGATAAACTTACGGTATTCATCCAGAGTCGTGGCACCAACACAGTGCAACTCACCGCGAGCCAGCGCAGGTTTCAACATATTCCCTGCATCCATGGCGCCATCGGCTTTACCAGCCCCCACCATTGTGTGCAGTTCATCGACAAAAAGAATGATTCGTCCTTCCTGCTTGGAAAGTTCATTGAGCACCGATTTTAAGCGCTCTTCAAATTCGCCCCGGTATTTTGCCCCAGCCAGCAAAGAGCCCATATCCAAGGCCAATATGCGCTTGTCTCGCAATCCTTCGGGCACCTCACCATTGATAATACGCTGCGCCAGACCTTCCACGATCGCCGTTTTACCGACACCAGGCTCACCGATAATTACTGGATTATTTTTGGTGCGACGCTGCAAGACTTGAATGGTCCGGCGAATTTCATCGTCCCGGCCAATCACCGGATCAAGCTTGCTTTGCTCGGCCCTGGCGGTCAGATCGATGGTGTATTTATCAAGCGCCTTGCGGTTATCTTCTGCGTTGGGATCATTGACTGCTTCACCACCACGCAAATTATTGATCGCCATTTCCAGCGCCTGTCGGCTAACACCTTGCGCGTTCAACAGTTCACCCAACGGCCCTTTATCTTCCATCGAGGCAAGCAAAACCGTTTCGCTGGAGATAAACTGATCCTGGTTTTTTTGCGCCAGTTTGTCGGCAACATTCAACAAGCGACCGACATTCGCGGACATCTGAATATCCCCATCGGGATTTTTCACCTTGGGCAAACGCTCAAGCTGCTCGTCCAGTTGTCCACGTAATTTTTCAACATCAAAGCCCACTTGCCGCAGCAAAGGGCGAATGGAACCGCCCTGCTGATCCAGCATGGCCACCAGCAGGTGGACCGGTTCGATGTAATTATGATCTCGCCCTACAGCAACAGACTGCGCATCTGACAGGGCACCTTGCAACTTACTGGTTAATCGATCGATTCTCATTATCCTCACCATATATCACTATTGGCGTGGGTGCCTTTACCGATCTTGTCACTGCTCAAGTCTTGGCGAGCGACACCCGCAGCCCGCTTAAGTTACAAACTATATGGTGGTGATTCGGCTTTTTTTCAAGCGCTGTTCTCGTTCAGTTTGAAACTCCTGCCTTCAATCCACGCATCAGGGATCGATTAATACCCCCGGATTGAGTATCGCATCGGGATCGAGTTGAGCCTTTACAGCCTGCAAGCTTTGAGCAAACAGATCGGGACGCTGTTGGTCATACCAGGGCCGATGATCACGACCGACCGCATGGTGATGCGTAATGGTACCGCCCAGTTCAATCAAGCGGTTAGCCGCTGCCGTTTTAATCGCTTCGCATTGCTCGATCATGCGTTCCGGGTCGCCATAAGCGAGAAAAGTAAAATAGGGAGCAGCGCCATCAGCATAGACATGGGTCAGCCGACAGGAAACAAACCCCGTTCGACCAGTAACCTCTTTGATCGCTTCGATCGTCGCTCGCCTTACCGAGCGAATAAACTCCGGTAACCGCTCCCAGGTCATGGCCGTTTCGAAGGTTTCATTGATGATGCCCCGGGCACACAAATATTCGCGTAAATAAGGCATTTTCAGAAAACTCTGTTTCCACTGCTCTGAGCTATCTTCACCAACAGTTGCAAGTTCTTCATCCTTACTTCCGACGCTCTCGGCTGACTCATTACCCTGCTTAGCGTCTCCAGCCGACACATCGATCGAGGGCAGGCCTCCCGCATTTTCTGCGATGTTAAGCGCTTGCCGGAATCGATCTTCACAGCATTCGCCGCAAGATTCGAAAGCCAGTACCAACACAGAACAGTCTCCTGCCGCGATGCCGTTCAGCATGGCTTCACGCGCATCAAGCAGGCGGCAATTCGAAGGCATCAACCCCGATTGAGCAATATCTTTGACGGCCTCGAGTGCAGCATCATAGTCACTAAAGTGAATACTGGCGGACCACTTTCTGGTGGTACGCCGGCGAATTCGTACCCAAGCTTCGGTAATCACGCCCAGAATCCCCTCCGAGCCAATCATCATCCGATCAGGGCTGGGGCCCGCACCGGACCCCGGTAAACGACGCGATTCAATGATCCCCTTTGGGGTCACCACCCGAACGCTTTCGACCAGATCATCAATATGGGTTGGCCCCATCACAAAATGCCCGCCAGCCCGGGTTGCAATCCAGCCTCCCAGGGTGGAAAACTCGAAGGACTGGGGAAAAAAACGCAGCGTATACCCCATAGGCTTTAGCTGAGCCTCCAGATCCGGGCCGTAAATGCCGCCCTGTATCCTGGCGGCCAGAGACTGTTCATCGACCTCCAGCACCCGATCGAAACGGCGAAGATTCATCGCCACTACAGGACGGTCTGATTGCGGTGGTTCAACCCCTCCCACAACGCTCGTACCACCACCAAAGGGGATAATGGTTACGCCCTCGTCGGCAGCCCAGGCATACAGGTCAACAATATCCTGCTCGCTCTTCGGGTAAGCCACCACATCGGGGGGGTTGGAAAAATCATTATTCAGTTTGCGCACGGCGTCATAAAAGGATTGACCGTAACTGTGCAACGCACGATCGTATTTATCAGTCGAACAAACAGACTTGAGGGTTTCCGGGACCTGACACCTTGGCGAGCGGAGCTCAAGGCTTGCAAGTGTCGGAGGAGTTAGCCGGGGTAGCTCAGCAATCCCGAAAAGGGCTTTGGCGAGGGTTTCTACCTGACGAATGTATTGCTCATCTAGGCCCTGGCCTTCATAGCCCCAACCCCAAAACTTGAGTTTTTGCTCCATAACGAACTCCGCATTTTTATTGTTATAGTAAAACGCCGGCGCATTAAGCCGGCGGTATTACAAACCACATACAGAGATTTTTATAGCACCCTAAAACCACCAGATACCAGCGACTAATCGAGCCAGATGATGCTCGCCATGCGCCCGGTGACCGGTGCTCGTCGGTAGGAGTAAAACAGGCCCTGCTGGGAGTACGTGCAATACTCGCCTCCGCTGATATTCGTAACACCGGCGCGCTGCAGTCGCTGCCGTGCCAGCTGATAAATATCCGCAAAAAAATGCCCTGGGCGCTCACTGCTCGGGGCAAATGCGGTCTCAGCCTCAAGGCTGTGATCGCAAAAGGCCCGATGCACCTCAGGCCCGACTTCGAAGCATTGGGGCCCAATCGCCGGGCCGAGCCAGCAATGCAGATCCGCCGGATCACAAGCGAGCTGTTCGATGCTGTTCTCCAGAACGCCAGCCAACAGACCGCGCCAACCGGCATGGGCTGCGGCGACCCGGTCGCCCTTATCATTACACAACAAAACCGGCAGGCAATCTGCCGTCATAACCACACAAGCTTGGCCCGACTGCTGACTGTAAACGGCATCGGCTTCACGCACTTCGCCATCTGACCTTGCCTCTATCACATCCACGCCATGCACCTGATGCAACCATTGCGGTGGCAGGTTTAAACCAAGTTCCTCACACATCTGCTGACGATAAAGGGTTACTTGCTGCGGGTCATCGCCGACATGATCGGCAACATTGAAATGATCAAAAGGGGCGACACTGTCGCCCTTGACTCGGGTCGTAACCAGGGCATGGACGTTGCCCGGGGCGTCCCAGGATGCCTTGATATAGCGGCCCAGAAACAGATCAGGCATCGAGCGCATCATGAGCTTGCTGATCCTGCTCCAATACCGATAGCAGGTTCTGAAAATCTTCCGGTAGAGGCACTTGCCACTCCATATATTCATCCTTGGTCGGGTGATACAGACCTAATTGACAGGCATGCAACGCCTGACGGTGAAAGCCCTGCAAAGCCCGCTGAAGCTCATCCGTAGCACCCGCCGGTAGCCGTAACCTGCCGGCGTAGACGGGATCCCCGACCAGAGGAAAGTGGATATGACTCATGTGCACCCGAATCTGGTGGGTACGTCCGGTTTCCAGACCGACGCGAACATGGGTGTGATGGCGATATTTCTGCAACACTCGATAATGGGTTATGGCAGGTTTGCCGCTGGCATTGACCGCCATTCGTATTCGTTGGGTTGGATGGCGTCCAATAGGTTCATCCACCGTTCCTCCCGCGGTCATGACGCCCATGGTAACAGCTTCATATTCGCGACTGACGCTGCGCGCTTGCAGCTGTTCCACCAGATCCGTATGGGCGGCCAGGGTTTTGGCCACGACCATCAGTCCGGTAGTGTCTTTATCGAGCCGGTGCACGATACCGGCACGGGGCACGCTGGCGTTATCCGGACAATGATGCAACAAGCCATTGAGCAGCGTGCCCTGTGGGTTGCCGGCTCCCGGATGGACGACCAGCCCAGCCGGCTTGTTAAGCACCAGAATGCTGTCGTCCTCATAAAGAATATCGAGTGCCATGGCTTCGGGATCCCAGCGCTCTTCATCCTCAACCGCTACCTGAACCCGTAGGGTTTCTCCTCCCACCAGCTTGTCTTTGGTTTTGCGCTGGTGCTGATCAACCGTCAACTGGCCTCCGCGGATCCACTCCTGCAACCGTGAGCGGGAATAGTCGGGAAAACAATGGGCAGCGACCCGATCGAGGCGCTGCCCGCCAAGATCCATAGGAACAACGGCACTGAGTTCTATCTGTTCAGCCATAGGGGCCTTCTGTTAGCGTTTTGAGATTGGCTTGTGCTTTAGTTTACCGGCACTTTCGGTTACATTTTGGTTTACATTGACGGCTGTGTTTAAATGGCACCCAGCCATCGGACTGGCTCTACTTTAGAGCGCAGGGATTCCTATCAAACTTTCGTATCGGAGCCCGCATAATAACACAGCCCGGCCCAAATCCAGGCGTCCCTTTTGGGTAAGCGCCATGACGTTGACCAAGGAATGACATAGCTCATGCGATCACTTCGCAATCTGATCACACCATTACTGGCGTTAGTTTTAGTAGCCTGCGCATCAGACGATAAAGTTAAAATAGATGAAGGGTATTCGGAATCGGAGCTCTATCGCAAAGCACAATTTGCCCTGGAAACCACCAACTATGGTGAAGCCATTGATCATTTGCGTGCCCTCGAATCTCGCTTCCCTTTCGGATCTTACGCTGAACAAGCCCAGTTGGAGCTTATCTATGCGTATTACAAACGCATAGAGCCAGAAGCCGCCAAGGCAACAGCCGACCGCTTTATCCGCTTGCACCCTCAACACCCTAATGTTGATTACGCCTACTACATGAAAGGCCTGGCCTCCTACACCGCTGATGTGGGTTTAATGGAGCGGTATGTCGAGATAGACATGAGCAAGCGCGACCCCGGACAAGCCAGAGCGTCCTTTGCCGAGTTTGCCGAACTGCTGAATCGCTTTCCCGATAGTCCCTACGCAGCGGATGCCCGACAGCGAATGATTTTCCTTCGTAATCAGCTTTCACTGTACGAAATTCACGTTGCCGACTACTACCTCAAGCGCCGGGCTTATGTCGCAGCCGTCAATCGTGGCCAGTATGTGCTGGAAAATATGCAGCGCACCCCCGCCGTACCCGCCGCGATGGCCGTAATGATCGAAGGCTATCAGCGCCTGGATATGCAGGCAGAGGCTGATGCCATTCTCAAGGTTATGCGCATGAACTATCCCAAGCATCCCTCCCTTGATGAAAAAGGTAACTTCACGGGTTACAAGAATTTCAACGATGTTGACCCTTCGGTCTGGACGGTGATCAGCTTTGACCTGATCAGCACGGATGCCCCCGATCCAACACCACCTCAGCCCGAAAACTAAGCTTTAAATGAGTAGCTTTATGACCCTGATACGATTCCTGTTGGGCCGGATTATTCTGGCCCTGGACTTCATTTTCACCCCCAGATCCCCCAAACGTTCGCCAGAGCAGCAACAGCTGCTGGATCAACAAACCGCCAAACTGGCCCTGTACCAATTTCAGGCTTGCCCCTTTTGCGTCAAGGTCAGGCGCGCGATCAAGCGTCAGGGGCTGCATATTCAAACTCGCGATGCCAAGGGCGATTCGGGTTACCGCTCCGAACTGGAGGCAGAGGGTGGCCGCATCAAGGTACCTTGCCTACGCATCGAGACAGAGCAGGGTGATATTCGCTGGATGTACGAATCCTCAGAAATTATCAGTTATCTCGAACAGCGTTTCGCCTAACAAGCCGCTGAACGACCCGGCATCCTGAGCAGGCTGTTGGGTCAGTGCTCTGAACCAGCTACCAACCGCGCGGCAATCACCGAGTCCATCAGCAATTGCAGAAAGTGGAAGACGATGCAACACAGCAGTGCCAGTCCGGCTAACGGCCCTATCGCCATGGCCGCCATGACACTGATAGCAACCGGCAATGTCTTTTGCGAGGCGGTGAACAGCAGCGCAAGGCGCTTAGCTGGTTCGGATATATGATACTTCCCTGCCCAATAACTCAAACAAAGCAATGCTGAGTGCACCAACAAGGACGCCAAAGCGGCCCAAAGCACTTCATTGACCGCAACACTGAGTAGGGTTTGGTGAGAACGAGATAACAGCATCCACACCGTGCCAATTACGCAGAGGGAAGGTAGATAGCCCAACACCCACGCCGGCACAGGCCATTCCCGCCATCGCCGCAGCAGCATTCCTATAACAAAGGGCAACAAGACTAACAGCGCGAGCTTGTACAATAAATTCCAGGGCGACAATTCGACCAACCCCGAAGTGCCCAGTGTCCCACTCAACATCAGCGGAATACTAAACACGCCGAGCAAATTCAATATTACCGTCAGCATCAGGGATGCCGTGGCGTCCCCCCCTGCAATTCTCGTCATTACAATGGCCGACGACAGGGTTGAAGGGACGGCCGCCATGACCAGAATCCCGACCGACAGGGCCGTACCCAAGGGCAGCAGAGTCGCTACCCCCCAGGCGATCCAGGGCGCAATAATCAGATTGATTAATATCGCACTCAACACCAGCCGTCCATATCCGCTAGCGACAGCAGTGCCTTGCAAACGGGTCTGGTAGCCATTGATCACGAAGATGACCACCACCATCCATTGCACCAGACCCAACTGTTCAAGCCATTGTCCAGGCCCCGGTAGCAAAAGTGCCACGATAAAAGCCACCAACAGCCCGGCAGGCATAAAATATTTCATAGCGATTCAGGTGCTCTGCAGTCTAGTCCCATGCCTGGATAATTACCGTATCACGACCTGGCCCGACTCGACGCCCAGTATTCGAGAGGCCGATCAATCACCCAGCTTCCACCCGGAGGTTACCGGGTAACGTCGATCTCGGCCAAAGCCTCGTGAGGTGATTCTCACGCCAATGGCGGCCTGACGACGCTTGTACTCATTAATATCCACCAGACGCAGAACCGAATAGACGTCATCATGTTCAAAGCCCTGGGCGACAATCGCATCGGCACTCAGATCCTGTTCGATATAGAGTTCGAGAATTCGGTCCAACACCTCATAAGGGGGCAGGCTATCCTCATCCACCTGATCGGGCGCCAGTTCGGCGGACGGGGGACGATCGATCACCCGCTGGGGAATTGCAGGAGACAAACGATTTCTGTAGCGACAAAGCTCGAATACCATGGATTTCGGTACGTCCTTAAGGACGTCAAAGCCTCCTGCCATATCGCCATACAGAGTGGCATAACCTACCGCCATTTCGCTTTTGTTGCCGGTAGTCAATACCAGATAGCCTTTCTTGTTCGAGAGCGCCATCAACAATACCCCACGACACCTGGCCTGCAAGTTTTCCTCTGTAGTATCTCGCTGTGTACCTGCAAATTCGGGCTCGAGGGTGGCCATAAATGCGTTAAACATGGGCTCGATTGATAACACCTTGTAATTCACACCCAATGTGGTGGCTTCCTCTTCGGCATCATCCAGGCTCATTTGCGAGGTATAGCGAAATGGCATCATAACCGCCTCGACTCTATCCGAACCCAGGGCATCGACGGCAACCGCCAGGGTCAATGCCGAATCGATACCACCCGACAGCCCCAGCACAACGCCTTTGAAGCCGTTTTTGTTGACGTAGTCGCGTACTCCCTGCACCAACGTGTTATAAACCGATTCATGCAGCGACGGGGGCTCCACACATTGGCCCGGCAACAAATCACCGGTACCGGGATCATACTCGACCAGATAAAGCCCCTCTTCAAAACCTGGAGCACTCACAACGACCTGACCCAGGGCATTCATAGCAAAGGAGCAACCATCAAACACCAACTCATCCTGACCACCCACCTGATTGATATAGATCACCGGCACCTTCGCTTCCTGGCAACGATGCTGGACAACATTCAAACGTTCTTGCAATTTATTCAAATGGAAGGGTGATGCATTAATATTCAGGATCAGTTCAGCGCCCTGCTCTCTGGCCTGAGTCACAGGATCCGAATACCAAATATCCTCACAAACGGTCACTGCCATTTTTGTACCAAAGCAGTCGATCACCAACGGGCTATCACCTTCGACAAAATAGCGCTTTTCATCAAACACCTGGTAGTTGGGCAGATGCTGCTTGTTATATCGTCCAAGAATCTCGCCATCACGAAGCACGACCGCCTGATTGTACAACTGGCCTTCGGGTCCTTTGCCCGGTAACCCAACGACCATATGAATTCCACTCACCTCACACAGCTGCACCAGGGCGCGGTCGATGCGGGTCATCATGCTCTCACGCAGCAACAGGTCTTCCGGCGGGTAACCGCAAAGTGCCAGCTCGGGAAAAAGGATAAGATCCGCTTGTAGACGATTCCGGGCATCCTCTGCGGCATCGATCAAACGCCGGGTATTGCCGGGAATATCGCCCACTACCGTATTGAGCTGAGCCATAATGATGCGAACAGGACGGTTCATAGAAAAACAAGCCTCAGGACTGAAGTCATTGGGATAACGCCCCATGATAGAGGTGGCGATAAACTGATGGCCGGTATTTTCCGCTAAAGCACAAGCGGTGTAAAATAATCCCTTTGCGCATCAGCTGGAAGCTGTGGGCGCGCTCTTATCAGGATGCAAAAGCCTTGACCATTAGCCAACAGCGTAATCTGCAACTTCTAAGCATCTACAACGGCTATCGCATACTCCTAGCGGTTCTGTTTTTATCGGCGACTTTTACCGACCTCGGCCAGCAACTGATCACCTTTTCCAACTTACCGCGCTTCCAGATGTTTTCGGCCGGATACGCGCTAATCAATATTCTTATCGTATTGTTGAGCAACCGTGCGAGCCGCCGAACCCATTACTTTCTGGTGTGTTGCATCGACATATTGCTATTGACGCTGTTGATTTTTCTAAGCGGTAATAAAAGTGCGGTACTGGGTAACCTGATCATTATCGCCGTCGCTGCTGGTAATGTTCTGGTGACTGGCCGGGCCGGAACATTACTGGCCGCTATTGCCACTCTGGGCATGCTGGGCAACACCCTCTACTTTGTCGTCTTTCAGGACACCCCTGCCAAAGGACACATCAACGCAGGGGTTTTAGGAATTCTCTTCTTTGCCACGGCGTTTGGAATGCAGACCCTGGCCGGTCGGTTACGTCGTATCGAGCTACGAAGCCTCGAACAACAGCGGCAATACCAGCAACTGCAACAGCTCAATCACAGCATTATTCAACGGATGCGCACCGGCATAGTCGTTATCGATGAGCAACAACAGGTTGTGCTGATGAATGAAGCCGCGGCCCAACTGCTGGATTGCTCGCAAAGGCACGGCCTCCTGGACAACATTGCCCCCCAGTTAAGTCAACGCCTTAAAGAATGGTTCGAAAACCCCACCCTAATGGGTGATCCCTTTCAGGTGCGGCCTGACACCGCCAAAATCCAGGCCAGTTTTACCCAGCTTGATGCCGATGGACAGCACCACCTGCTGATCTTCCTGGACGACACTCTTATGGTGACGCAGCAGGCTCAGCAATTAAAGCTGGCCTCCCTGGGTCGTTTGACGGCCAGCATTGCCCATGAGATACGCAACCCTCTTGGCGCCATCAGCCATGCTGCACAGCTCATGCAAGAGTCCCCACAACTCCCGAAAAGCGATTTGCGGCTACTCGAAATAATCCAGAATCACTCTCGGCGAATGAACCGCATCATTGAGAATATCCTGCAGCTTTCTCGTCGACGAGCCAGTCTGACAGAACAGTTCCAATTATTCCCATGGCTTGAGCAGTACCTTGAAGAGCATCAACTGGCCGAAAAATCCAATACCAATATTGAGTTCGATGCTCCACAAGAGCTAAGCGTTCACATGGACTGTGATCAGTTTACTCAGATTCTCAACAATCTATGCCAAAACGGCCTGCGTTACAGTGAGATGAAAACCGGACAAGCCTCCCTCACCCTTCGAGTGGGCATCAAAGGTGATAGCGGCCACCCTTACCTCGACGTGATCGATCAGGGTCCAGGCGTTCCCGAAGCCATGCGCGAGCAAATATTCGAGCCTTTTTACACCACAGAAACCACCGGAACAGGGCTGGGGCTTTACATATCCAAAGAGCTATGCGAAGCCAATCATGCTAGTCTGGAACTGCTAAATAGCGAACAGGGCAGCTGTTTTCGGATCACCTTTGCTCACCCGGACAAACGTATTAACTAAACGCCATGAGCCACACTACCGCACTAATTGTTGATGACGAGCCCGATATCCGCGAGCTGCTGGAGATCACTCTGGGCCGTATGGATCTTGAAACCCAATCAGCCGCCAACCTTAAAGATGCCAAGGATCTGCTCAAGCAACATCACTTTGATCTTTGTCTCACCGACATGCAATTACCCGACGGCAACGGTATCGAGCTGGTCAAGCATATGCAGAAACACCACAGCGATATCCCTGTTGCCATGATCACCGCTTTTGGCAGCATGGATACCGCTATTAAGGCGCTCAAAGCCGGTGCGTTCGACTTTGTTTCCAAACCCGTGGAATTAAGTCGGCTGCGAGATCTGGTAGCAACGGCGCTCAAACTTGATAACAGCAACACACCGGATAGCGAACCCGGCGCTTCCCCGTTACTGGGAGAGTCTCCCAGCATCGCCCAATTACAGACCCGCATTCGTAAATTGGCCCGAAGCCAGGCACCGGTCTATATCAGCGGCGAGTCGGGCAGCGGTAAAGAGCTGGTTGCTCGCCAAATCCATGAACAGGGTCCTCGTTCCGACTCCCCTTTCGTTCCGGTTAACTGCGGTGCCATCCCTTCGGAATTAATGGAAAGCGAATTCTTTGGCCATATAAAAGGTAGCTTTACCGGCGCGGTAGCATCGAAAGCCGGCTTGTTTCAAGCCGCGGATGGCGGCACCTTGTTCCTGGATGAGGTGGCCGATCTTCCCTTACAAATGCAGGTTAAGCTACTACGGGCCATTCAGGAAAAATCCGTTCGTCCCGTGGGAAGCGAACAGGAGATTCCAGTGAATGTCCGCATACTGAGTGCAACGCACAAAGATCTGGCACAACTGGTACAGGATCAACTGTTTCGACAGGATCTCTTTTACCGCATCAATGTTATTGAACTTAAAGTACCCAGCCTGCGCGAACGCCCGGATGATATCCCCATGCTCGCCAAAAAGATCCTGAAACAGCTGGCCGAGGAGTGCGAGACCCCGCCTCCGCGTGTCAGCGAGGAAGCTATCAACTCGTTATTACATTACCCTTTTCCAGGCAATGTGCGA
Organism: Aestuariirhabdus haliotis; assembly: GCF_023509475.1. Lineage (NCBI taxonomy): Bacteria > Pseudomonadati > Pseudomonadota > Gammaproteobacteria > Oceanospirillales > Aestuariirhabdaceae > Aestuariirhabdus > Aestuariirhabdus haliotis. Next base: position 24,550 of record NZ_JAKSDZ010000018.1, read on the forward strand.
GAGCTGGAGAATGTACTTGAGCGCGCCTTCACCCTCTGCGAAGACGATAGTATTGAAGTGGATGATTTGCAGTTAATGCCCACCGAAAGCTTCAAAGGCGCCGAGCCCAAACTGCCTCTGGGAGGCGTGGAATCCCTAGAAGAATTTCTGGAATCCATCGAGCGAGATGCGATTATTCAGGCACTTGAGAACACCCGTGGCAACAAAACCGCTGCCGCGAAAAGGCTGGGGATCAGTTTTCGAGCGCTACGCTATCGACTAAAAAAGCTCGATCTCGAGTAAGGCACCTTGCACTTCAACCGAGCGCTCACTGACCCCCTGTCACGGCACACAATAGGGCATCGGATCAAGGTCACAACGCTCTCCGGTTATCTGGCAAGCCAGAAGATGAGTAGACGCAGGCGCCAATACCAAGCCATTTCGAAAATGTCCGGCGCTCACGTAGAGCCCCTTTGTGTTTGTAACCTCTCCAATAAAAGGAACTCCCTGTGACGATCCTGGCCTAAGCCCCGCCCAGTGTTTCTCAACCGGATAATCCGCTAACGCTGGAATAATTTCTTGTGCAGTACGCTCAAGACTGTAGCGTTGTTCTATCGTTGGGTAGGCATTATAACCCTCATATTCGAGGCTACTTCCTACAAGAATTCGGCCATCTCGGCGTGGGATAACATAGCGGTTACCGACTAAAGTTATTCGTTTGATCAAACCCGGTTGAGCTTTATACAGCAGCATCTGGCCACGCACCGGCACGACGGGCAGATCTACTCCCACAGAATTCAGAATCGGCCCGCTCCAGGCACCTGCGGCAACGACTACCTTACCAGCACTGAGTTTCCCGTAGTTCGCAGAGCCAACACCTTCAATTTTTCCCTTGTGCACCCTAAGGCGGATCTCTCCGCTGTTTTCCAGACTAGTCACTCGTGATGACTGTCGAACCCAACGTATCAGTGCCTGTAACAAACGGGGGTTACGAATACTGCCAACCTCGGGCATCCAGAGTCCGTTACGATTACTGCCTTGCAGCTGCGGCTCCAGCTCACACAACCGTTGACTATCAACCCGAGTCAGTTCTCGCTCATATCGTGCAGACCAGCTAAGAGCTTCTGATTCATCATTAATATCCAGCAGAAGCAGGCCTTGCTGATCGAACTCTGGATCGACTCCTGTTTGTTCACGTAGCTCCCGACTGAGCTTTGGGTACTGCCCCTGAGACCAGCTAGCCAGTTGCGTGACAGCATCCTGATAGCGCCAGGGATAAAGCGGCGAAACGATACCACCGCCCGCCCAGCTTGATGCTCGTCCGAAGCTTTGTCGGTCCAGCAAGGTCACTCGTTGTCCCTTGATCGCCAAAGCCCTGGCCAACATCAAACCGATCACGCCGGCGCCAATGATCAATGTATCGCTCACTGCCAGACTCCTGCTTAAAAAGCATTCACCCTGTCCGCAAGGATGCGAGCAGGAAACAGAAACAGGGAGGTTATCATGAAATCAAAATGTCGAGGTGCCAGCCTGATAGAAATACTCGGCGTCTGCACAATTATGGCGGTCGTGGCGAGCCTCTCCTACCCGACGCTTGCCGGCGTAATAGCGGATCAACGCATGAAAACCACCGTAAGCCAGCTGCGCTTGATAATTAAAAGTGCACGTCAGCTGGCCGTATTTGAGGGTACAACCGTGACACTATGTCCCAGCGCCGACCAGATCAGCTGCAGTAAGGAGTGGTCTGACCCATTGATTGTTTTCACTGACCCTAACCACAATGAACAAGTCGACAATGACGAGATATTAGAACGGCAGCTGGAGCTAAAGCCAGGGGAGGCAAACCTTCGCTGGAGTTCATTACAACCCTATTTGCAATTTAATAGGGAAGGATTTACCAGGGCCACCAATGGCAGCTTACGCTATTGCCCTCAGGATCAAACCAAAACCAATAGCTACCGTAAGCTGGTGATATCTCGCTCAGGTCGTGTAAGAATTTCACAGCCTGAGCGAGGCCTATCTAACGATCGATTAAATCAAGACTTTGGCTGTTAGCGACAACCCGACAGAGGCAGGGCAAGAATAAAGCATTCTACATGCTTACCAACAATTAGGAGAGTTATTTCCTGAAGAGTCTAAAGCCGTTCTCGTTCCATCCTCAGTAATACTAAAAGAAGCACATTCCAAATCATCAGCCTGTGATCCCCGCGCGGTAGCAGTCGCCGTAAAACAGGTTAGAAGATTATCAGAATCATCGGTACCATCGCCATCATAATCAACAAACGCATCCGTAACAGAAACCGTACAATTAGTATTAGCAATAGTAATTCGATAATAGCCATTTTCAGTATCAAAACTGGCGTCCAAGTCAAAACGTACCCGTCCCGCATTATTTACATAAGTACGGTTCTCGGTAAAAATTCGTTCCTGAACCGATGCGATATCAGTTAACGCCGCCTTAGCCTCAGCTCGATGACTTTTGAGAACACTATTTTGATATGACGGGATAGCAACAGCTGCGATAATTGCAATTATCCCTACCACTATCATCAGCTCTATCAAACTAAAGCCTTGTTGTTTTACTACCACAAACCACCCCCAACCCTCTCATCTGAAACAAAGTCTACCCAGAGCTCAAGCTGCTGGGTATAACTGTCATACTTGTAACTGATAGCGTCGCCACTGTGTAATTTTCCAACCTCAATCTGCTGATTATCTCGATCGTAGATTGTTACCTTGTCCAAACTAACCTTAATACGCTCCATCCCCTCTCGCTGATCTTTTACGAACAGCTGGGGAAGCTCTTCATCAATATAAACATGCCCGAAGAAGTAACCCTGCGCCTGCACCAGAACAGGGAACAATAAAGTCGTTACAAATACCAATACTTGTTTATTCATTACCTTTCTCCTACTCACCCTTACTCTTCCAGTAACCGGCGCCATTTATACCGACCCAACGGGGTGGATGTTACATTGGTTTTTTTCACATCAATCCCTTCTTGTGCATCGGAGCTTACTGTCAATTCATGCTCACCGATACGCGTCGAGGATGTTGGAATTCCATCAATTTTGGCTCCAGAGGCTGCATTCAACCCAATCAAGTCTTTGCTATCAAATAGGCCATCACGGTTAAAATCATAAGGGGACTGATTCAATTGAGCGCCATTCGTGGCATTCACTTTCATAATCCAGCCATCGCCGCCGCCACTGCACTCATCGGATGATGGAATCGCGGTATTGAAGGTGATCACACCGTCAAAAAAGGAGGCTCTTACTGTCTGTTTCTCTGACTGATTGTTATAGCTCGACTTTAGCTCCGCATCTTTAGTTGTACTTTTAAAACAGTTGGCATCGCCGCCCGGTCCCAAATCAGGTATCGCACAGAGAGTCATAAACCAACCCTTATCCTGAGCCAACCCGTTTGTCGCATAAAAATTGATCTGTTTCTGTGTGCTGTGGCGATACCACTCTTCGTACAGCACTCCCTCCTGAACAAGTTCCGTTTTTGACTTTCTGTCATAGCCTTTCGTATCTTTGTTGTAGACATCAACGAAGACTACGTCATTACCATCAGAATCTTTTCCTGGCGTTTCAATCACCTTATTACTGCTATCTCGCTTAACGGTGACGCTGTAAAAATCGTTCTTGGCCTCTTCAACGAGAAACTGTTGCAGCAACTCTGATTTTTCGATTTTTTCATGCACGAAACTGCCCGACGCCTTGCGGTCAGCAATCCCGTAAAAATCCTCAAGGGGTTGTGAGCTTCCTCCTATAGCATCCTCTCTACCAATATATTTACCCGTGCCGAAATACACCATATAACCAAATTGTCGACCTAAAGGATGCGTATTAACCACAGGCTGCGCCATAATGGGTCGTGGTTCATCTTTTTCATTTATGGCTTGGAAGAGGGGGGCTTTTTTACCGCCTTCTGTGATCGCGACTTTCCACTTTTTCTCATCTTTATCGGTCAGATCGAACTTCCACATATTGCCCTGAAGGTCGCCAGCGTAGACATAATCCGCAACAGAATCCCCATCAACATCTACCACATTGGGTGTAGATAATCCATTAGGCGAACTGTTGGTATCACCATCATTGCTGGTATCAATGATTGCAATTTTTACACCTGTCTCGATATTAATAATAAACAGCATGGCTTTCTGGTTATCGGAATTATAACCATTTCCGAAAACCGCTCCCCACTGACCATTATTAAGCTTAACAAGTTGGGGGTCGCTGTAGGTATACCCTAAATCATCGTTAGAATATTCCCATAAGAAGAGGCTATCGGCATTGGCCTCACTGAACTTTGTGGGGTCAGTAACATCTAGTGCAAAAACTGAACGACCTCCCCCCCCCATACCGGCAGCCAATACGGTCTTCCACGAATTTTTCGAATTAAAATACACATCAACAACCGTCGGCGAACCGTCAACCAGATACTCATGGGAATAGTCCGTCTCTGCCAACTTACCCAGTTTGTTATAGGCTCCATTAGGAATAAATGCCATTAACTCTTCGCCGGTATCGGCATTAAAAGCGTGCATCATGCCGTCATTGGCACCCGCATAAACAACCGCCTGACGATCGAGATTGGCTGCACGGAAGCTACTATAGTCTTTGCTAGCAACAGCATTAGGGTACGAATTTATTGGCGCTTGTACATATTGTGGCGAGGAATGAACAATATCACCCAGGGGAGTGCTTCGCAGGCGGAATTTATAGGTTCCCGCCTTGCCATCCTCGTTACTTCTATCACCTCTGAGGTAATTGACTATAGCTTCACCATAAGCCGCACCATCCGCTCCACTTGGCATGGCATTTTGCAGCGATGCTTGTTGCGTAGCGTTCAAATTACTCCATTTAAAAGCATGCCCTTGTGCAGGATTAGTTGAGGGCACATTGGTAATAATGGCCCGACCGCTGGAGAAATTTTGTCCCGCCAATACTGTAGCCGCATCCCATTCGCTGGGGCACAGAGTACCGCGTGGATAGAGGGGTTTTTTGGTTACCGGATCTTTCCCAGAACAAGGGTGTCCCTCGGTATTGGTATGAGTACCATCGGAAAATGGCAAAGAGACCAAAGAGCCACTCCAGCGTTTTGAATCAAACTTGGCCTGATAAACATGGGTATCGGTATTCAAAGAGCCGGTACTGGCGGCAACGGCTGCAGCCGAGCCGGTGCGGTCTACAATTTCCGATAAAGCTCTGTTGATACCGTCGATCAATTCTTGAGGATTTTTGGCCGAAATAAATTGGCTGTAGCTATTAACCGCCGCGTGCCAAAGATCGTCTATTTTCCTCGGATCATTATTGCTATCTTGATCAATATCTTTAGCACCCCAAGCCTTAGAGTCCACTGTAAGGTTCTTTCCTGATACTGGATCATTAGCAATGCCGTCTTCAGGGCTATCGGTATCTTGCAACAAACCACTCACCCCAAAGGCAACGGTAAAGGTGTTCATATGCTGCCAGTCAGCCGGATCCGCGGAAACTGGTCCTACGTTGTCGTCCAAATCCGGGCGCAAATCCGTGATATAGAAGTAACGCGCGATATCGGCCAGGGTATCTGATGAACCGTCGCCATCATGATCTCCATACTTAGTGTTCTCTTCACTGTAAAAGCCATCGGTAAACAACAGTGTATAGTTCGCCTGACAAGAGCTAGTAATTCGGTCTGTTTTCTCTGTCGACCCCATACCCTCGCTAATATCATACTTGCCATTATTGTTAAATTTTTTGCCTTCATAGTAACGCCCTGCTCGAGACAACGCCGATTTTAACGGCGTACCGTATTGGCCCTGCCGAAACTCAAAATAAGATTCAATGATATTGTCGTTGTGTTTAACATAGCTACTATTATCATCTTTATAATCAGCAGTCGGTAGATCAATAGTTAATCGATTATTAATGGTGTGAAAACCATAACGCAAATCCGGCTGTTTGATAATCACATCCCCTACGGCGTATTTGCTCACATGCTGACGCTTTCGATGATAAGTAAACCAGTTGGCAACATTGGTTTTTAAAAGCTCCATATCCAGAGTGCCATCTTCACGACGTGCACCAGCCAGATCATCATTACCTGAGATATCATCGCCTTCCACCAACTGGGTAACTGTGCCCTTGGAAGCCGAATAGGGGCCTGTACCACTAATATTGTAGGTGTAGGGAGTTCGCTCTACTTTCCAAATGCTACCATCCTTATATATTTTATAACGAACATAATTATCCCACACATCAACCCAACCGTTAGCTCCCATAGTCGCAATATCATGTCCAGGCCAATCAGAAGCGTTTTCGTTCCAACCCTTATCATCTATCCACACGGCCCAGCTCAATCCTGTCAAATCACGCGTGCCATTATTCGATGTCAGAGTGGAATCTCCATCCACTTTAGCCTTGGTGATTTCCATATTAGCTTTACCGTGCCAAGGCAGGTATTTACGACCTGGATCAAAGTAGGTTGCGTTAAGATCTGAGCTCAATGGGCGCCAGTCATGATTTTTGTCAGTAGGGCTATAATTGTCACTAGACTCCCCCGTACAATATCCTTGAGTTACGCTCTTGGTATCACCGGATGTGGTATTAGAATTACAGGCTCGATTATTATACTTATTCAACTTGTTGTTAAAGCTGTAATGATAACTAGTAACGTTCGAACAGCTGGTTCCCCGATAATACTGTCCCACGTAGGGATTCCGACGCCTTGTCGAGTGACCATTATCGCTGTTACTTGTTGCATAATATGCGCACTGCAGGAAGTGAGCCGTCGTGGTCACACTCCAGTCCATAGAGCCCGAATCATCGACCACAAACAACACATTAGGGTCCGGTGACACACCCAGAAACAGCGGCGTGGGGGCTATACTTAAATCCGCTTGTGTATTTCCGGCCATGGCAACGATGGCGCTGGTGGTAGCCATAACCAACGTTTTTTTAATACGAATCACTGCAGTTTTCATAATATATCCTCCGCCTCGACGGACTCTGGAAAGGCAACGCCCTTCCTGTTGTGTAAATCTCGTTACCGCACTCTTAACATTGGTGCGCTTTGATCAAACCAAATCACTCAATACCTGGATCAATTGGTTGCGTAATTTTTAACAAAGGTGGATTGCACCTTAGCCGAGGGCCCATAGGCATCCGCGTCCACTGTCATACTATTGCCCGTTATCCGATAGAGGCATCGCCACTGTTTGGATTGTCCGGAGCCCAAACCACCACTGCCACTGATGTCGTTACAAACCTGTTGTTCGATTACATAACGGGGAGTGTAAAAAACCGAACCGTATGAAGCAGTCGGATCTTCTGCCTTAGTCGTCCACCAGGAGTCCACGCCTCCTTGTGCAGGATCAAACCACCAACCAGCGGTTTGCGTTAGGTTATCACTGGACTTAGTGGCAATATCATCAGCATTCAAGCGCCATACTGTGACACCCGTTTGCTTATTGTCATACGCTTGTGGAGGTTGATCAGGGTTGATATTCCAGATAAAGAGTTCGCCCTGGCGCACCCCCCATTCAGCAGCCTGAAAACTCTCTGCTGCCAAGCGCTGGTTTCTCACCATTTTCTCCTGCAAGACAGAATCCTGAATGCCACTGACCGCCAAAATGGTTATCGCTAAGAGCAACAGCAAGCTGACAATCAAGACACTGCCTCGCTGTCGCTTTAAAACAAGTGAGGTTGTATACCCTTGAGTACATTGCATCACTATCGCCCCCTTAAATTCACGGTCAATTCAAACGTGCTGCGCAAAAAGCCATCATTGAAAGGTACATTCTGGCCATCAAAGCGCAGATTTTGCCGACCTGACGCTGAATTAGGCATAGTGCTTCTTACGAGCATTTCGATACGGGCACTGGTTACCTGCCCCCAGTCGCCACCGTTTGCTTCTATCTCGTCGGCGGCTAAATATTCCTTAACCGTTTCCCACTCATTGTTATTACTATTGACGCCATAAGTAATATTTAACCGTTCAACCCCTTCGACCAGCTCTTGCGGTGCACTATCGGTGTTTGTCACACGGTATAACGAAGGCACATTACTACCATTTTCCCGAACGTAATAGACTCTGGTAGACAGCTTGCGCAGCTCAGGATAGATATCGTTAGAGGGAGCAGGATCAAGTTCCATCTGAGTATTGAGTGAATTATTACAGGGGGTGTTAGCAGTCGCTGTGCAAGCATTGTATTCAACGCTTGTACCACCAGCAGGGTCATTAGTGATCTGCCAAATAGCCGAATTCAAACAGTCGTAGGTAGCAACAACGATATCGTCTTTTTCTAGTGTGTGGATATTGTCATGAAGATCCAAGTTTCCATTTACACCCGCCGAACCTTTAACCGGAATGGCTATACCCGTTGCACCGCGGACCACTAAAATATCGCTATTGGCTAGCCGATCGGTAATACGAGCATCGGGGGTTCTATCCCAATCATTAGTTCCCGCGTCATATTCAAAACCTTCAATGCCTCGCATCAGAACCCAGTTATTCACTTCCTCACTAAAGTTCCACCAGAAATTTGTGGCCGTATTATTGGCATCGTTTAGCTTATTCACCAAACCAACGTTACCCATAATACAGCCTTTATCACCGGCAATTTCCAGATCTTGGCGCAAGAAATGAAGAGCATAGCGTGCCGATTCATGAACTTCAGCCAAAGCCGTTTGACCACGACTGGAATTGCTGGTGCCAATAAAAATCTGAGCGACACCAAGTATAAGAAACAACCCCAATGCCATAGCGATCAAGAGTTCTACCAACGAATACCCACGCACACCACGATTCATGATATTGAATGCCTTCATGGTACAAACTCCATAACCAGGCGACTTTTATCCGCAGCACCAGTCGTATAGTTATTTATCCAGAAAATTTTAACCGCATAGTTTGGACCCACACCATCACATTGAGCATCCAGCGTCGTCACACCTGCGGCACTTACACTGGCTGTACCATCAAATGGATCTGTATCTCTGCATATCACCGCGTTGGCATTGGGCAAATTTAGCGCTACCTGTTGTTGCCACTCATAGATATCCTGGGTTGCACGCTGAGCGACCGTACAATTGGACGCTAAAAGATCACAGTTAGTATTCGGATTATTGGGTATAACAGCATCTCCATCCTCATAGGGAAAAGTCGACGTCATAGGGTCTTCTGCATTAGCTCTCACTCGTTCCATAATATAATCAGCGTATACCATTGCCATAGTCTGATTGAACGAGTCCCTCTCAGCCTTGACCGCTCGCGCCTGCAAGCCAGCCATTCCGAGCAGACCGATACTGATTACCACCAGCGCGATCAATACTTCGAGCAGGCCCACACCTCGCTGGGACTGCAACATTGAGTTGCCCCCCCTTCCTGACGGCATATCATATTGACTGATAGTTGTTTTCATCCTGATTCCGGTTTCCGCCTACCTTTGATTGCTAGCAGTATAAGCTGGGGCATAACAATTTGAAGTCAGAAACGATGAATGGGCTTACACCCAGAATAAGCGGTCATACGCCCGCTTTTACGTGAAATGGCTCACACACTCCCAGTGACAAACATCACCATTTATCCCCTTTAGGCGACGCACACCAATGCTTTTAACTGATTATTCAAGATCCAACCGATATACTAGTTATCCCGCCATTTTATCCACGCATCGGCAGACTCTATCCTTTATAGATAATATCGATATACTCGGAAATTGAAAAAAGTGCACACAGGTGAGCCCAAAATGAACAGCAGTAACATTCAATTCAAGGCACAACAGCGGGGTTTTAATCTTGTTGAGGTGATGGTCACGATAACGGTACTGGCTATTTTAGTAACCCTCGCCGCCCCCTCGTATACCACCTTTATTGCCGATCAACAAATTAAAGCAACCTCGAAAGAAATCGTTCGGAACATTCAATACGCTCGCAGTGAAGCAGTTAGTCGCAATGCCGTAATAACTATGGGCAGGACGCCAGGCAGTGCTAACAAAGCCTGGGAGGGCGGCTGGCAGATCTATGTAGATGCAACACCCACAGGAAACAGCGCCTTTGCTGCCGCAACAGACACAATGCTACGCACAGTAGTAAGACAAGCCGAAGGAGTGACTTTAAGCGCTGACAATAACGCTAATAATTGGGTCAGTTTTAGGCGTGACGGACGCCTACTTGAGACTGCTGGCATAAACAATGTCGTGTTTGCTGTCTGTGATGGTCGAGGCACTGATAGTGGCAGAGCAATCACTATAAATAGTATCGGTCGCGCACAGATAACCGACAACCCTGCCAGCTGCAACCCTTAGCTACTATTTTTTGAAACTAATGAGGAGAAATACTCCTAAGCTCCTTAGGCATCGAGAAAACTATATTCTCTTCGCGCCCCTGCAGCTCTTCAACTTTGCCGCCACCTAACGCCTGTAAACGCTGGATGACCTGATTCACCAGCACGTCGGGAGCAGAGGCACCCGCAGTAACACCCACGGTCCCACAGTCCTCCAGCCAGGAGTATTCGATCTCCTCAGCATTATCAATCAGATAGGCCGTCGTACCCATACGCTCGGCCAACTCACGCAGACGATTGGAGTTGGAGCTATTGGGTGAACCAACTACCAGTAACAATTCACATTCGGTAGCTAACTGTTTGACCGCATCCTGCCTATTTTGAGTGGCATAACAAATATCGTCCTTGCGCGGCCCCTGGATAGCGGGAAAGCGCTCCTTAAGCGCATCGATAACGCGGGCAGTATCGTCCATAGACAACGTCGTCTGAGTGACATAGGTCAGGTGTTCCGGATCCTGCACTTGCAGACGTAGAACATCTTCTGCATCTTCCACCAAGTAGATGCCGCGACCTTTCTTTTGCTCGTAGCGCCCCATGGTGCCTTCAACTTCCGGGTGACCCTGGTGACCGATCAACACGCATTCCATCTCTTCGTTACTGTGACGAGCCACCTGCAGATGCACCTTGGTCACGAGAGGGCAGGTGGCATCAAATACCTTGAGACCCCTCGCATCCGCCTCGTCCTGAACGGCACGGGAAACACCATGCGCACTGAAGATGACGATGGAGTCATCAGGTACTTCATCCAGCTCATCGACAAAGACCGCGCCGCGCTGCTTGAGGTTCTCGACGACAAACTTATTGTGCACGACTTCGTGTCGCACATAGATAGGCGGCTCAAACAGGTCCAGGGCGCGATTAACAATTTCAATGGCACGATCAACGCCAGCGCAAAAGCCTCTTGGATTGGCAAGTTTGATTTTCACAAGCACTCCTACAACTTATACAGCTGGCTGAACGTCAATAATTTCCACATCAAACAGCAGGGTTCGACCGGCCAATGGGTGATTAAAATCGACCTCAACCACCGTTTCACTCAACCAGGTGACCACACCCGGCAGCTCAGAGCCACCCTGATCCGCAAAGGACAGCATAACCCCTTCAGATAACTCAATATCAGTACCAAACTGGGTACGTGGCATACGCTGCACGTTCGCCTTATTATGTATACCAAAGCCTTGCTCAGGAGCCACAGTAAACTGCTCGCGGGCGCCAGGCACCAACCCCTGAATCAGGCTCTCAAAGCCCTCAGGCAAATTGCCATCACCAATGGTCAAAGTAGCAGGAGCCTTATCAAAGGTGGAGTCTACTTCGACACCATCTTCGAGCTTCAGAGAAAAATTCAGGGTGACGGCCATATCGGGGCCAACGGAGTAATGACTCATTTTCCTTTCCCGGCAACCAGGTGCCTGTCAGTTTTCAGTTTCTTTAGCCGAGTCCCGATTGCGAATGGCATCGAGAATCAGCATAAATGCACCCAGAGTAATCGCGCTATCGGCAATATTGAACGCAGGAAAATAACTATTCTGGTAATACACCAGAATAAAATCGACCACATGCCCAAGCACTACACGATCATACAGATTCCCCAATGCCCCTCCCAATACCAGCGCCAGAGCGATCGCCAGCCAGCGCTCATTTTGCTTGAGAGACTTTAACCAGAACACCAACATCAGGCTAACCCCCAGGGCAATGGCAGCGAAAAACCAACGCTGCCAGCCCGACGCATCGCTGAGAAAGCTAAATGCGGCGCCGGTGTTATAGGCCAGGGTAAAATCAAACATTGGCAGCACGGACACACGCTCATAAAGCTCAAACGCACCGACAACATAGTGTTTACTCAATTGGTCCAGCACCACTACCAGCACCGTCAACCACAACCAACGCAACATACCTAACTTCTGCACCAGAGACTGCCCTTATCTATTACCATCAGTCCGTTAAGCAAAACGACGTTGCTCACCCTCACCATCAACATTAGTCACGCAGCGCGGACACAGCTCTGGATGAGCATCGTTCTGGCCAACCTCTTCCAGGCGGTGCCAACAGCGCACGCACTTCTGATGCTCAGATGCCTTCACCTGAAGTTTAAGGCCTTCCAAATCGGTATCCACGGCATCGTCACCCGCCTTTGCCAGAGGTGCTACCTGCGCCTTGGAAGTAATTAATACAAAGCGTAACTCTTCGTCCAGTTCAGCCAACAACGATTGCAAACTCTCATCACAATAGAGTGTTAATTCTGCTTCCAACGAACCACCAATCTGCTTCTGGTTACGGGCATTTTCCAGCTCTTTATTGACCGCTGTTTTGAGTACCATAACCTGCGACCAATAGTCGCGACCCAGCTTTTCGCTGTCAGATAAAGGTGATAGTCCGTCATACCAGACATTAAGCAGAACCGATTCGTTGCGATCACCCGGCAGCGCCTGCCAAATTTCTTCGGCAGTAAAGCTCAGAATCGGGGCAATCCAACGCACCAAAGCTTCGACCACATGGTAGATAGCCGTCTGGGCGCTGCGATACACCACGCTGGATGGCTGCGTGGTATACAGGCGATCCTTAAGAATATCCAGATAAAAGCCGCCCAGATCCTGAGAGCAAAAGCTGCTGATTTTCTGGCACAGACTGACAAAGTTGTACTGCTCATAATGTTGTTCGATCTCTGCCTGCAGCTGCAACGCACGGTCAACCACCCAACGATCCAACGCGATCATCTGCTCCGGCGCCACCTGATGCTCACTCGGATCAAAGTCGTGCAAACTACCCAACAGAAAACGCGCGGTATTACGAATGCGGCGATAAGCATCGGCGGTGCGCTTAAGGATCTCATCCGAAACCGCCATTTCTGAACTGAAATCGGTCGAAGCGACCCATAGACGTAACACATCGGCGCCGTACTTATTCATCACATCCTGAGGTGCCACCACGTTACCGATCGACTTGGACATCTTGCGCCCATCCTGATCGACGGTAAATCCGTGGGTTAATACCTGCTTGTAAGGGGCGGTACCGCGAATAGCGATCGACGTCTTCAGCGACGACTGGAACCAGCCACGGTGCTGATCCGACCCTTCCAGGTAGATATCCGCTGGGGCACGCAGATCATCACGACGATCCAGCACAGAATAATGGGTCACCCCGGAATCGAACCAGACATCCAGCGTATCGGTAACTTTTTCATACTGATCGGCCTCATCACCCAATAGCTCCGCGCTCTCGAGTTCAAACCAGGCATCGATACCCTTCTGCTCAACTTTCAAGGCAACCTGCTCAATCAGCTCAGCAGTGCGCGGGTGCAGCTCCTGGGTTTGTTTGTTCACAAACAGGGCAATCGGCACCCCCCAGGTACGCTGGCGCGAGATACACCAGTCCGGACTCGCTTCCAGCATGGATTCAATGCGAGCCTGCCCCCAGCCGGGGAACCACTGAACGCCCTTAACCGCTTCCAGAGCGTCATGCTTGAGATTATTCACCGTCATACTGACAAACCACTGCGGCGTGGCCCGATAGATCAGGGGAGTCTTGGTGCGCCAGCAATGGGGATAGCTGTGCTCCAGCTTATCCTCACGAACCAGACGCCCGTTACGTTGCAACACCTCAACCATTGCGGGATCGATTTTATATACGTGCTGACCCGCAAACTCACCTGCGGCATCGATAAAGACACCATTATCATCGACCAGATTCAGGGTGCCGATCTGGTAGGCGCGACCGACCACGAAGTCTTCCACACCATGATCCGGGGCGGTGTGAACCGCACCTGTACCCGCATCCGTGGTCACATGATCACCGAGAATGATCGGCAACTGTCGCTCATAGAACGGATGATGCAACGGCTTCAGTTCCAGCGCTTTACCAGAAGCTCGAGCCACCAGTTTCCAGGACTCGATGCCATAGCGTTGCATCACATCTTCGACCATCGGTTCGGCCAACATCAGGCGCTCAGTTCCCTGGCCGGCATCCAGCTCAACCAGCACATAACTCAGATCGGCACTCAGGGAAACCGCCTGACTGGCAGGCAGGGTCCAGGGAGTCGTGGTCCAGATAACCACTGAAACAGGCCCTTCGCCGCCGCCTTCCAGCGGCTCGAAGGCCGATAGAAAATCCTGCTCATCAACGGGTGCATAACGCACATCCAGCTGGGTTGAGACCTTGTCCTGGTACTCGACCTCTGCTTCAGCCAGAGCCGATGCGCCCACCACACTCCAGTAAACCGGCTTGTAGCCCTTGGTCAGGTGGCCATTCTCGGCGATCTTACCCAGCGCTCGAATGATGTTGGCTTCAGTCTCGAAGTTCATGGTGAGATAAGGGTTATCCCAATCACCCAGAACCCCCAGGCGCTTGAAATCCTCTCGCTGGCCATTTACCTGCTTGGCGGCATACTCACGGCATTTCTGACGAAAATCCGCGTAAGAAACCTTGTTACCGGCCTTGCCAATTTTCTTCTCGACCTGGTGTTCGATAGGCAAACCATGACAGTCCCAACCGGGTACATAGGGTGCATCGAACCCTGCCACCGTGCGTGACTTGACGATGATGTCCTTGAGAATCTTGTTAACGGCATGGCCGATATGAATATTGCCGTTGGCGTAAGGAGGACCGTCGTGCAGGATAAACTGCTTATCACGACCACGGCTCACTTCACGAATCTTTTCGTACAGGCCCATGTCGTACCATTGCTTTAGCATCTGGGGCTCGCGTTGAGCCAGATTGGCTTTCATCGGAAAGCTGGTTTTGGGCAGATTCAGTGTGGACTTATATTCAGTCATGGGCTTGGTATCTATTCAGTTATTGATCTGTGGAAACAAAGAACTTTCGTGCGTTATCGATATCCTGATGGATCGCCGACGTTAACGCATCGAGAGACTCAAACTTTTTTTCATCACGCAGCTGGCACACAAATTCTGTGACCAACTCCTGACCGTAAAGGTCGCCGTCGAAGTCCAGCAAGTGCACTTCGAGTAACGCTTTACGGCCGTCGACCGTAGGCCGCATGCCAATGTTAGCCACGCCGTTGTAGGCTTTACCCGCAACCCGGGCCCTTACCGCGAACACTCCTCGCAACGGTGCCTGCAGACGCTTCAATTGCACATTGGCGGTGGGCACGCCCAGTTCACGGCCAAGTTTCTGACCGTGGGCAATGCGACCGCGAATGGCATAGGGAGCCCCCAACAAGCGCTCAGCTTCGTCCAATCGATTTTCGGCCAGCGCCGCACGAACGCGAGTGCTGCTAACGCGCTCGCCTTCGTCCAAAATGGTGCGGGTATGGGTTACTGCAAACCCCTGCTCCAACCCGGCTCTTTGCAAACGATGAAAATCACCACTGCGGTCACATCCAAAGCGAAAATCATCCCCCACCACCAGATAGCGCACCCCCATACCCTGCACCAGTACCTGATCGATAAACTGATCCGCCGACAATGAACGGAGACGCTGGTTAAAACAGAGGCAGACCACTCTATCAACACCGTGATGGGTTAACAGGGCCAGTTTTTCGCGCAAGCTGCTCAGCCGCGCCGGAGCCTGATCCGGGGCAAAAAACTCCCGGGGCTGGGGTTCAAATAACACGACAGCCGAGGGGAGCTGCAACTGCTCCGACTTCTCGTGGAGTTGAGTCAGAATATCCTGATGGCCGCGATGCACGCCGTCAAAGTTACCGATGGTCGCTACGCAGCCCGGCACAAGCCGGCCCAGATTCTGTAATCCGCGGATCAACTGCATAGAATTAAACCAGGGGTCTCCATATATAGAGGGTAAAGCAGGGATAATTAGCCCAGACTCACCAGAGAGCGACAAAGGCGGAAATTATATAGTAGTGGGGCTTGGGAGAACACTAGGGTAAGGCCCTGTCTGGCGCTAAAGGTGGCATTAAGCACCAAAACAAGGCTGGCACTAATAGCGGAATTGCCTGGGCCGCATTCCGGACAACAACAAAACCCCTCCATAGGTCAGCAATCCGGCTGCCACCAGCAGAGCCATCTCGACAGATCGTTGCCACCACCCCCAGGACAACCAGGATTGCACATCCGCCACCAGATACAGCAGCACCGCAACCATTGCCAGATTCGCTACCAATAGCCGAACCCCATATAAATGCCAACCCGGCTGTAGCTCAAACACGCCTGCTCGTCTCAGCCCGAGGAACAGCAACGCCGAACTGAGAAACGCCGAAAGCGAAGTCGCCAGAGCCAACCCCGCATGCTGCAAGGGCCATACAAGAATAAGATTCAACACCATATTGGCCACCATCGCCTTGATGGCAATTTTGACCGGCGTTTTGGTGTCCTGTCGAGCAAAGTAACCGGGCGCCAACACCTTGATCATCATAAAGGCCAGCAAGCCACTGGCGTAAGCCCGCAGGCTCATCGAAGCCATCAGCACATCCCGATCCTGCATGGCACCATAATGGAAAATAGTGGCGATTAGTGGCTCTGCCAGTACAAACAAAGCAACCGCTGATGGCAACCCGATCAACAGCACCAAACGCAACGCCCAATCGAGGGTTTTGGAAAACGCCTGCGGCTGGTTTTCAGCTTGCCGGCGGGAAAGGCTGGGCAATATTACGGTGCCGATAGCGATACCAAACACCCCAAGCGGCAACTCCGACAGACGATCGGAGTAGTAGAGCCAGGAGATCGAACCCGTTTGTAAAAAGGAGGCCAGTACGGTATCCAGCAAGAGATTAATCTGACTCACCGAAACCCCAAACAGAGCCGGCAGCATTAACGTCATAATGCGCCTCACACCCTCATGCTGTGGACGTAAACGCGGTCTGGGCAGAAGCCCCAAACGCCACAAAAAGGGCAACTGAAACAACAGCTGAGCCACGCCGGCGGCGAACACCCCCCAGGCCAGAGCCATAACAGGCTGATCGAACATTGAGGAAAAAAACAGGGTCGCCGCAATCAGGCTCAAATTAAGCAGGACCGGGGTAAATGCAGGCACGGCAAAGCGCCCATAGCTGTTCAGAATAGAACCACAAAATGCGGTCAGAGAGATCAACAACAGATAGGGAAAAGTAATGCGTAGCATCTCCCCGGCCAAATTCAGCTTTTCCGGAAGATCATGAAAACCCGGAGCGAACAGCATGATAAGCAAAGGCGCAGCAACCACACCTATACCGGTAATGGTCAGCAATACCCCGCCAAGACTGCCGGCCACGGCATCAACCAACTCTTTCACCTGCGGCCGCCCCTGCTGACTGCGGTATTCGCTCAAGACCGGAACAAAGGCCTGGGCAAAAGCCCCTTCGGCAAACAATCGACGCAGAAAGTTAGGGATTTTGAACGCTACGAAGAAGGCGTCAGCCTCGGCCTTGGAACCAAAGTAGTTGGCAATAACCACATCACGCACCAGACCCAGAACGCGCGACAACATGGTCATCACACCCACCACGGCGCTGGATCGCAACAATCCCCCTTCGGCTTTTGCTTCGCTTTCTGCCACTACTCAATGATCCCTTAACGGTGACGGCTTCGCGCCGAAACAGATTACTTGCGGATATTACAGTTCGCGCTATTATAGCGCCAGATTCACACTCGCCGCTGACAATCCTGCCAGTGGCGAACATCGCGAAACTTTACCCTGACGACTGTTGACAATGGTCGACCAAGTCGGCATAGTTGCGCGTCTTAAATTCATCGACCCTAATTTCAAGGAGCAAGACGGTGGCAAACTCCCCCTCTGCTAAAAAACGTGCGCGCCAAGCTGAGAACCGTCGTCAGCATAACGCCAGCTTGCGCTCTTACGTACGTACTACTATCAAGAAAGTTCTCTCAGCCGTAGAAGCTAACGATAAGGAACAGGCTCAAGCCGCTTACGCTGCTGCCGTTCCCGTTATCGACCGTATGGCTGACAAAGGCATTATTCACAAGAATAAAGCCGCTCGTCACAAAAGCCGCCTGAACACAAAAGTAAAGGCACTGGCTCAGGCGTAAGCCCTGACGATATAAAAAAACCGGCATCTGCCGGTTTTTTTATGCCTGAAATATCGCTCGGCAAGTCACACGAAAGATATCTGACTCACCACAGCGCTAGACCAACACCAGATTGTCCCGGTTCACCAATTCCGGATCACCCACGTACCCCAAAATGGACTCGATCTCACGGGATGGCTTACCCAGAATTTGCGATGCTTCTTCGGCACTGTAATTGACCAGACCACGAGCGACCTCCCGCCCATCCACACCGACACAACTGACCATTTCGCCACGAAGGAAGCGACCTTCAACCCCTGTCACCCCAACCGCCAGCAAGCTTTTACCCGACTCACGCAACACTCTCACAGCCCCTGCATCCAGACGCAGGACGCCACAGGTTTTTAAATGACCTGCCAACCACTGCTTACGCGCTACCAAGCGCTCCTGCTGCGGCCACAGCAAGGTTCCGAGCGATTCCTGGGCCAGCAAACGAGTCAGCACATCCGGCTCTCGCCCACCAACGATAATCGTATGAGCGCCAGAACGCGCCGCCAATGCCGCCGCCTTCACCTTGGTAATCATACCGCCACGGCCCAGACGACCCATACCACCCGCCGCCATGGCGGGTAATTCCGGATTATCCGCTGCCGACTCGGCGATCAACTCCGCCTCCGGATCTACAGATGGATTAGCCGTAAACAGACCTTTCTGATCGGTCAGGATCACCAACAGGTCCGCATCCACCAGATTAGCCACCAGCGCACCCAGGGTGTCATTATCACCGAAACGAATTTCATCGGTGACTACCGTATCGTTTTCATTAATAACCGGTACCACACCCAGCTTCAGCAACGTGGTCAGAGTACTTCGCGCATTCAGATAACGCTGGCGATTGGAAAGGTCCGCATGGGTTAACAAGACCTGCGCCGTCGCCATACCATGGCGATTAAAGTGACTCTCATAGGTTTGCACCAAACCCATCTGACCAACAGCGGCCGCCGCCTGCAGCTCATGCATGGAGTTTGGGCGCTCCGACCACCCCAAACGGGTCATACCCGCCGCAACGGAGCCAGAGGATACCAACATCAACTCGATACCCTCAGCCCGCAGGCGGGCCATCTGATCCACCCAACCTCCGATAGCCTCAACATCCAACCCCTTGCCGTCATCGGTTAACAGGGCACTACCAATTTTCACCACCCAGCGACGAAAGCCAGGAATTTTATTACGCCGCACGATTGGCACTCCGATTTCTAACCTTAAGGCTGATACACAACATCGACATCATGATCATCATCGCCGTCATCATCATCGTCATCCACCAACCCCAGCTTGCGCGCCTCACGTCGACGCTTCTTCTCTTCAGACAGCAGGCGCATCTGCTCACGCGCCTCAGCCTCCATCTGCGCCTTAAACTCTCGCTCCTGCTCTGCACTGGCTTCATCTTCAAGCTCCCGTGCGTTGCGTTCTTCAATCCGGGTCAGCAGCTGCTGGCACAATTCATTGGTACCCAAGCCTCCAATTGCGGAGATCTGACGCACCTCCCCTTCCCAGCCCAAACCGGAAATAATATCGCTGCATACCTGTTCACGCTCTTCGTCTGGCAGCAGATCCACCTTATTCAGCACCAGCCAGCGCTCCCGCGCCGCCAGCGCCGGACTGAACTGCTCCAGCTCGCGAATAATCGATTGTGCAGCCTCTACCGGATCACTGCCGTCAATCGGCGCCACATCCACCAGATGCAGCAGAATGCGACAGCGGGCCAGATGCTTCAGGAATCGCACCCCCAAACCAGCCCCCTGAGACGCCCCCTCGATCAAACCGGGGATATCTGCAACCACAAAACTGCGGTGCTTTTGTACGCTGACCACCCCCAAATTGGGCACCAATGTGGTAAAGGGGTAATCAGCCACTTTAGGTTTGGCCGCTGACACCGCACGAATAAAGGTAGACTTGCCCGCATTAGGCAAACCCAGCAAGCCGACATCGGCGATCACCTTCAACTCCAGCTTGAGATCTCTTAACTCGCCGGAAGTGCCGTGGGTCGTCTGCCGAGGAGCACGGTTAGTACTGGATTTGAATCGAGTATTACCCAAACCATGAAAGCCACCCTGGGCCACCAGCAAGACCTGCCCCTCTTCGGTCAGATCCCCGATCACCTCGGTGGTTGCCTCATCGATCACTGTCGTGCCTACCGGCACCTTCAGATAAACGTCCTCACCCTTCTTACCCGTGCACTGACGGCTCATGCCATTCTGGCCACGCTCGGCACGGTATTTCCGCTGAAAACGATAATCGACCAGAGTATTAATCGCATGGTCGGCAACCATATACACACAACCGCCATCACCGCCATCCCCCCCATCGGGGCCACCTTTGGCAACGTATTTCTCACGCCGGAAGCTGAGACAGCCATTCCCCCCGTCACCAGCCGCTACGTGCACCAGGGCTTCATCAACAAATTTCATGTAGAGACTCCATAACAGAAAAAATCGCCATTGCGATCTCAGAGTATATCAGTTGCCGCTCAGGCGGCAGACACAAAAAAGCCCCGTACCTGACGGGGCTTTTGCCGTACCAGGCAGCCGATTAAGCGGCGTCGATACGAACGTACTTGCGCTTGGCAGGACCTTTAACCTCGAACACAACCTTGCCGTCTGACTTGGCAAACAGGGTGTGATCTTTACCAATACCTACGTTTTCACCGGCGTGAAAACGTGTACCGCGCTGACGAACCAGGATGTTACCGGCTACGACCTGCTGTCCACCATAGCGCTTGACACCAAGGCGTTTGCTTTCTGAATCGCGACCGTTACGTGTACTACCACCCGCTTTTTTGTGAGCCATTAGATTACTCCTTCGTTCGTTTAACCGGCGTTGATACCAGTGATTTTGACTTCAGTGAACCACTGACGATGGCCCATCTGCTTACGGTGATGCTTACGACGGTTAAACTTAACAATCGTTACCTTCTTGGCGCGGCCATGGTTTACCACCTCAGCGGTCACCTTGGCACCCTCAACGACAGGTGCACCGATCTTTACGTCATCACCAGCTGCAACCAGCAGCACACGATCAAACTCAATGTTGTCACCGGTGGCAACTTCCAGCTTCTCCAGCTTTACCTTATCGCCTTCTGCGACACGGTACTGCTTACCACCGCTTACAATAACTGCGTACATATGTTTTCTCCGAAAATCCAAGATTAGCCTGATACAGGCGAGCCTTGTTGTTAAAGGCATCCAACCGGCAAGCCGGCCAGAATTTTCCCGAAACTCCTGCACTTAGGTGGGTATTTAACCGCTCAAACCCGTGCATGCGGGCTACCATTCCCAATCCACAACCGTAAAGTCGGGTAACAAGTGGAACAGCGCCCCAGGATTTTCAAAATCAGGGGGCGAGGATTCTACGGCATACCAAGCCCTCAAACAACCCTTACAACGCCCGAAATCCGTGACTTCTTGACACTCTCGAGAGCACCCCATAGGATGCGAGCCCATCTTGCACTCATTAAGTAGCCCCGCACCAATGGCCAACAGCAGCCCAATTGCCCGGATTCAAGCGGTTGTCAGCGATGATTTTGCCGCCGTGGACCAACACATCCACCATCAACTCAGCTCCGATGTTCCCCTGGTGCAAACCATCGGTAACTATATCGTTAACGCCGGCGGCAAAAGGCTTCGGCCCTTGCTGGTATTACTGAGCGCCCGCGCCTGCGGTTTTGAGGGCGAATCCCGCATCGCTCTGGCAGCCGTCATTGAGTTCCTGCACACCGCCACTTTGCTGCATGATGATGTGGTTGATACCTCGGACCTGCGCCGGGGCCGGGACACGGCCAACGCCAAATGGGGTAATGCCCCAAGCGTGCTGGTCGGTGATTTCCTTTACTCCCGCGCCTTTGAAATGATGGTGGATATCAGCGATCTGGAAGTGATGCGCATACTGTCCAATGCCACCACCGTGATCGCCCAGGGGGAAGTCCTTCAACTGATGAAGGTTCGCGATGCCAGCACCAGCGAAGCCACCTATATGGATGTCATTCGAGCCAAAACTGCCATGCTGTTCGAAGCCTCAACACACGCCGCCGCCGTGCTTAGCGGCGTCGATAAAACCCATCAAAGCGCCCTGCAACAGTATGGCGACAAACTGGGTATTGCCTTCCAGCTGATCGATGACCTGCTCGATTATCAGGGGGATGCTCAGGAGATGGGTAAAAACGTGGGTGACGACCTGGCGGAAGGCAAGCCAACCCTGCCCCTGATCTATACCATGCGAGAAGGTACCCCTGCACAGTCGGTACTGGTTCGTGAAGCCATTCAAAAGGGTGGCCTCGATCACATTGATGCGATATCTGAAGCCGTGCGCGACAGCGGCGCCTTAACCTATACCGCTAAATTGGCCCAACGATACGCGGACGATGCTATTCAATCCCTTGCTGCACTTCCAGCGAGTGAGGCGCGTACCGCAATGGAATCCCTGGCGGAATTCTCCGTCGCACGCAGCTTCTAACGACTTCCCGAGCAGATGCTTCCCGCTATTTCCTCATCAGGGTATCGAGCTCATCGACGAGCTCGGCCCAATCCCCATCACTTTCAATAGCCTCACGCAAAAACTGGGCCTGAGCTTCGGTCCAGAATGGCGCGTCGGCCAAGGCCATCTTGGCATCAACAGGACCAAACTGCTCAACAAAGTCATCGATCTCCTGATCCGTGCCAGCCAAACCCAGCTGCTCAAATAAGGTGTAAAGGCTATGCTCTGACCTGTCCATTCGCGATCCTCACAATTCGTTAAACGGGGC
This sequence comes from Aestuariirhabdus haliotis, assembly GCF_023509475.1. Taxonomy (NCBI): domain Bacteria; kingdom Pseudomonadati; phylum Pseudomonadota; class Gammaproteobacteria; order Oceanospirillales; family Aestuariirhabdaceae; genus Aestuariirhabdus; species Aestuariirhabdus haliotis. Next base: position 47,578 of record NZ_JAKSDZ010000018.1, read on the forward strand.
CTGATCTGTTCGGTGATACAAAACTCCAACAAAGTACATCACCGACAATCAATCCAACCTCTGAAGCGATCAACCATTCATTAAGACAACCAATCTCGGGATACTTCTGTAAAAAGATTGTAAAACAACCTCAACACCGACCTGTAGGTATAAACCACTATTGCACATTCTAGTTCAAACTTGGTTTTTTCGAGCAAATCTATCGACTGTTTTGGCCGCCAAATTTTTTCTCCAATAAGCGTACTGTCAAGACTGTTCAGGGAAAAAACGATCGGTATAATTGCGCCCTTTTTCGCCGCCGGATCCTTCCGGATAATCCGTGACAGGGGTTATAAGTGATCGTATTTACCGTTTCCAACCGTTCCACTGGAAAGCTCTATATTGGTACCACCCGTAACGATCTCACTTTGCAGTGGGATAAAATAGTTGCGGCCGCCGAAGAAGGCCTGGACTTCCCCTTATATAAGGAAATTCGCCTGCACGGGGCTGACAACTTCCAGGTAGAGGAGTGGGACTACACCGATGACCGACACGAACTGGCAACCCTGGAACGCGAGGCACTGACCACCCTGGGTGGCGAATCGTTGCGCGGTTATAAAACTGCCATCGCAACCAAAGCGCCTGTGACCAAACCGGTGCGCCGCAAGCCAATCACTCGAAAAGCAGTCACGAGCAACGCAAAACCCGCTACAACCAATAGTTCAGACAACAAACCGGCGCCGATTAGCAAACCCAAAGACACCGGCACCCTGCGCCACGTCAATGCCGGGGGCGAGTCCGTCGTACGATTCGACCGTAAGCGCAGTAGCATTGAGGATGCCATCGCCGGTATTGGCAACCGTCGGCCCGAACAAACCGTCGTAGATCCGCTGTCTCGCAGCCGATCCTCTCGTGCGCAAGTTCCTAGCTCGTCGCCTGATGCCTCGACGCCCGGCAGCAGCGAGACTATAGAATTGCCAGCGCCTGAGCCACAAACACCCGTCTCAGAAACCGGCTCTGGACAGCAAACGGCAGCCGACGATGATGCTATCAACGCTCATCAAACGGCCCAGATTCCACCCGCAGCTGAGCCTGACATCAGCGCCGTCAAGGATCGCGAGCAGGTTCTGGCCGATGCCCTAAGCGTGTTGCAACAGCTTAAAGAAACACCCATCGCCCAGACTGAAGAGACGACTGAAGCAGAAGCACAGCTTACGACCAGCAGCGAAGCAGTCACTGAAACGGATGAAGAGTCCGCTATCGACGAGCATGCCCAGCAACTTAACGAAGCCATCGCACGACAACGACAACAACTTGCCCAGCGGTGCCAACAGCAACAGAAGCAGTTTTCACACCAGCAAATTGAGCGCATTGATGCCCTGGAGCAACTGGCACAGCAAAAGATGGCTCGACTGAGCAACGCGGCCTGATTAAGCTATGACTATTACCCCACAGGGCACAGAGTCATGACTCGACGCAAGAAAACCAAATCGATTTCTGAAGAGATGCGCAAGATCAGCAAAACGACGCGCAAGGCTATAGAGTCAAAAAATATCAAGAAGCAAAGCCGTCGCGACAAGCCCCGGCAGAAATCAGTGTATGAGCAACATCTGGAACAACAGGATAAGCCGGCGAAGAAGTCATCGGTGAAAACTACTGGCCAGAAAAAGCCTGCCGCTAACGCCGAGCTTAATAAGGCCAGCTCTAATCGTGCTGCGCAAAAAAAACCAAAACCTGGTAAACCGAGCCACCCACCGGAAGCAGCTGCCGCCAAACCGGAACGAAAACCCAAGCCAGAACCTGCGGACATCAATGATATGAGCGGCGATGACCTGTTTGACCTGTTCGACAAGGGCACCTTCCGCCCCTGACAAACCGCCGGCTACTTTCAGCGCGACACCAGCACTTTCAGGTTAGATATAAAAAAACGGGATAGCCTGAGGGCCATCCCGTTTTTTATTAGAAGCGCTGTCGAATTACAGAATATCGAGCAACTGCACCTCAAAAATCAAGGCAGCGAAAGGAGGAATCGCGCCCTGCGAACCCTGCTCACCATACGCCAGCTGATAAGGAACGTACAAACGCCACTTGGAACCCGTAGGCATTAGCTGAAGCGCCTCGGTCCAACCGCTGATCACACCACTCACGGGGAATTCAGCGGGTTGGCCACGCTCGACCGAGCTGTCAAACACGGTACCGTTAACCAAGGACCCGTGATAATGGGTGCGTACGGTTGAGTTCAGAACCGGCTTCTCACCCTCACCCATCTCCAGCACTTCGTACTGCAGGCCAGACTCCAACACGATAACCTCGTCACGCTTGGCATTTTCAGTCAGGAACTGCTCGCCTTCAGCGGCCAACTCCTTGTGCTGCTCGGCCTGGGCTTCACGCACCTTTTCGCTAATCACCTGAAACGCGGCTTGCAGATCCTGATTGGACACCGCACTCTCGACGCCATTGAAGGCATCGCCCAGACCACGCTGAACCAGAGCGATATCGACACCGTCGAAGCTGTTGTCGCGCAGCTGGTCACCCATCTGACGACCAATTCCGTAACTGACCCGACCTTCGTCGGTACTGATGGGGGACTCGTTATTGTCTGACATGCTGAAAGATTCTCCTCAGGGCCACACTGCAAACCGTGCAAATGAAGCAATTAATTAAAAGGCGGTAAGCCTTTGCTCATGATAAAGGGAGCGAAGGATACCAGCTGCCAGCACGACTCGATAGCCCGCTAGTGCCAGTAGTCTTAACCTGGAGCTAACCACCAACCGTACGAGCCGCCTCACGCATCGTGACAAACTCTTCCGCTGCGGTGGGATGAATCCCAATGGTGCCGTCAAAGGTCGCCTTGGTGGCACCAGCCTTGATCGCGATAGCAATCCCCTGAATGATTTCGCCAGCGTCGCTGCCCACCATATGACAACCGACCACACGATCACTGGCATCGTCCACCACCAGCTTCATAAAGGTTTTTTCCTGACGCCCGCTCAGAGTATGTTTCATATGGCGGAAGCGAGACGTGTAAATACGCAGCTTGCCATAGCGCTCCAGTGCCTGCTCCTCGCTCAAACCAACAGTGCCAATATTGGGCTGACTAAATACCGCCGTGGCAATGTTATCGTAATCCATCGCGATGGTCTGGCCACCGTACAAATGGCGCGCCAACGCCATGCCTTCCGCCAGCGCAACCGGCGTCAATTGCATACGGTCGATCACGTCGCCCACCGCGTAAATGGAAGGCTCGCTGGTTTGGAAATTGTTATCCACCTTGATCGCACCCTTGGCCGTCAACTCTACATCGACCGTTTCCAGCCCCAGATCATGAGTATGGGGAACCCGTCCCGTGGCATAGAGCACCTGATCCACCAGCAGGCTCTCTCCGCTGGTGAGTTCCACCTGCAAACGCCCGTCGGTTTGCTGCTCTATGGCAACCACATTGGTATTGAAACACAGCTCCAGATTGTCGCGCTCACCCATCTCCTCTTTGAGCACATCGCGAACCTCCTGGTCGAACCCCCTCAGGAACAGCTCGCCGCGATAGATCAGGCGGGTATTGGCTCCCAATCCGGATAGAATGCCGGCAAATTCAACCGCAATATAACCACCACCCACTACCAGCACATCTTTCGGAAACTGGTCGAGATAGAATATTTCGTTGGAACTGATCACATGCTGGTTGCCTGGAAAATCCGGGACGAAAGGCCAGCCGCCGGTAGCGATCAGAATACGTTCTGCAGTGTACTGCTGACCATCCACTGCCACCCGGTGGTTATCCACAATGCGGGCGCGCCCTTCTAACAGATTGACGCCAGCCCCCTTGAGCATATTGCGATAGATACCATTCAGGCGTTCAATCTCGCGGGTCTTGTTATCACGCAGGGTCCGCCAGTCAAACTCCGCGTTTCCAACGGTCCAGCCATATCCTCGGGCATCTTCGAAGTCTTCCGCAAAGTGGGAGCCGTAAACAAACAACTTCTTGGGCACACAGCCGACATTGACACAGGTACCACCCATGTAGCGATCTTCGGCCACTGCCACTCGTGCGCCCAAGCCCGCCGCAATGCGACTGGCCCGCACACCACCTGATCCCGCACCAATTACAAACAGATCAAAATCGAATTCAGACATTGGCATTACCCTTCCTGTTTAGCAAAGTCCCGACTGCAGAGCGCAGCACCCACGGCAAATACAAGCAATCGTGCATCCATCAATAGTCCGGCATGGTATCAACAATAAGCGACCTGAACACCCTTATGTACCGGTTGCGCACTACAACAACATGGGTACACTATCGACTGTTCAGAAACCGCATAACAACAATATGAAACTGACGATTCTGGTAGCCGATGATCACCCCCTGTTTCGCGCCGCGCTGCGGGAAGCCCTGGAGGAGAAACATCAACAGATCCACTGGCTTGAGGCTAGTACTTTCGCCGAATGCATGGCGATCACCGATGCAGAGCAGGAGCATATCGACCTGGTACTGCTCGACCTCAATATGCCCGACAACAACGGCTTGATGGGGCTGGTGCAGTTACGTTCAACCTTTCCCGCCATCGCGGTGGCCATTGTCAGCGCCACCGATCAACCTTCGACCATTTGCAAGGCCATGCACAACGGGGCCCTGGGCTATATTCCCAAGGCTTCCTCGCTGGATTGTATTCGACAGGCCATGCAGACCATGCTGAGCGGCCAGCGTTGGGTACCCGAGAACATTGATTTAAGCTCGACCAGCGATACCGATCATCAGGCAATCGGCCGGCTGTCCACCCTGACCCGACAGCAACTGAATGTATTGGGCATGATCGCCAAAGGCATGCTGAATAAACAGATCGCGGCCGAACTCAATATCAAGGAAACCACGGTCAAGACACATATCTCTGAGATTTTCGACAAACTGGGGATTATCAACCGTACCCAGGCGGCTATGTTTACCCAGTTTCTGGAAACCCCCCAGTAACTAAACAAACTGCCTGGCTAATCGCACACGAACAACGCTCAGCTATCGAGCGCGGCCAACAATGAGGCTCGTAAAGCAAGGGGTTTGACCGGTTTGCGTAGCAATTGCAGGCCCCGGGCGCGAATCAGACTGGTGACCTCCTCGGTATAGTCGGCGGTAATCACAATGACCGGCACCGATCGCCCCCAACGCTGCCGCAATCGCTCGGCGACATCTATGCCTGTCACGCCCTGGTCCAGGTGATAATCGATAATCAACAGATCAGGCACCACCCCTTGCAGCTGCTCCAACGCTGCTTTCTCGGAAACAGCTCCCACCACCGGATAGCCCCATTCATCGAGCAAGCTGAGCATCCCGGCCACTATCTGGGATTCATTATCGATGCACAACACCTGAGCTTCATGGTCCTGGCGGGCCAGGTCATCAATCACCGAACGGTACCTGATAACGGGCTCCACCGTTGCCCGGGGCAGCGTTACCCGAAACACCGTCCCCTTACCCGGGCAGGAGCGCACGCTGAGCGAGTGGGATAACAGATCACAGGTACGCTGGACGATTGCCAGCCCCAACCCGAGACCGCGTTCCTCTTGCGGTGATGGATCCTCAAGGCGATAAAACTCCTCGAATATTCGCTCCAGTTGCGAGGACTCTATACCGGGTCCGGAATCCCAGACCTCGATCACACAATGGTCTTTACGCAACCGGGTCGCGACCAGAATCCCTCCTGTTGTGGTGTAACGTATCGCATTGGAGAGCAGATTCTGCATCACTCTGCGCAGCAGGTTAGCATCGGAGACGACATTGGCCCCACTGACTCGATATCGAATATCGAGCCCTTTATGTCTCGCCTGTAATCGAAACTCTTCCACCAGCGGCTGCATCAGCTGATTGAGAGACAAACAACGAATCTCCGGTTTCACTACCCGGGCATCCAGCTTGGAAATTTCCAACAACTCACTCAGCAACGTACCGGCATAGCCGAGGGATTTTTCCACATTCAGCGCCAACTCTGAAACCTCTTCACTGCCCTCAAGGCGCGCTAATTTATGGGATAAAGAGGACAGAAACAGAGATGCAGAATTAAGCGGCTGCACCAGGTCGTGGCCCGCCGCCGCCAAAAAACGTGTCTTGCTGCGATTCGCCAGATCCAGCTCCTGATTGAGGGATTTCAATTCGCAGGTGCGTTCGTCGACACGCGCCTCCAGCTCTTCATTGGCCTGACGTAACTGCTGGTCAATACGTTTCTGCTGCGTAATATCGGTATAAATCGTGATCACGCCACCACCGGGCATCGGACTGCCCTGAACGCGAACATAACGACCATCGCCGCGCCGCCGTTCCATATCAAACGGCTCGGTCAGGTATATCCTACCGACCTGCTGCCTCATGATCTCCGTCACGTCGCCTTCGCCGTACTCTCCCCGTTCACCACGGAAAGCCACCAGATCCGAAAAAGGACGCCCTACCTGCATCAGACTGTCGGGCAGGTCAAACATGCGCTGATACTGCCGGTTCCAGGCGACCAGCGCACCCTCCTTGTCGAGGATACTGATGCCCTCGTTCAGACTCTGGATCGCCGAGTTCAGCAACTCGCGGTTGAACTGCAATACCCCGGAGGCTTCGTCCAGCATGGACACCAGATTCTCGGGCGACTGATGGTGTTGGCGTGCCAGGGACTCCAGCAATAAGCGGCTGGCCGGTATACCCAGCACCGATCCCAATAGTTTTTCAGCACTGGCCAACAGCTCAGCATTAGCGGCGGCGTCGCCCAACAAACGGCCGGTAAATGGATTGCGATGAGTGTCCAGCAAGCGCTCGATTTTCTCATCACTGACAAACTTGCCCAGCAGTGATTGCAGATCCGAGACTTTCACCACCGAATCAGTGCGCACGGCGTCGGGCAATTCCAGCGGTTGAACAAAAAGATTGGCCTGTAAATGATCCGACAAATTAGCCCGACTCATCAGCGAGCCGACAATAATTCCTGCCGTATTGGCCAGCAAACTCCACAGGGCACCATGCACTATAGGATCAATGCCCTGGACACCCAGCAGCGCCTGTGGACTTAACGAACTGATGCCCCAGGGCCCCGCCATAATGGCCCCATCAACCCAACCGGCACGCACTAGCACCGGTAATAGCAAGGTGTATCCCCAAACACCGAAACCAGCTGACAGCCCCCATAAGGCACCTTTTCGATTGGCTCGCTGCCACCCCATGCCCAATAAAATAGCCGGCGCTAACTGGGCAACGGCGACAAAGGAGACCAGGCCAATCGCCGACAGCGCATCGACTTCGGATAGCCAGCGGTAATAACCAAATGCCAATAACAACACCACACTGATACTGAGTCGGCGCAACACCAGCACCCGCCGCACCAGACTCTCGCTGCCCACATCCAGCGTACGTCGGGTGACTTTTAACCAGAGCGGCAACAGAATCTCATTACAGAGCATGGTCGCCAGTGCGACCGAGGCAACAATTACCATACTGGTGCCGGCTGACAAACCACCAATATAAGCCAGTAACGACAGGCCGTTCTGTTCATTCTGCAGGGGTATCATCAAAGTCAGGTATTCGCCATTAATACCGCTGGTATCGATGGCAAAATAACCGGCAAAAGCAATCGGTAAAATAAACAGATTGATCAACAACAGATACAGGGGAAACAGCCAACGGGCGGTACGCAGGTCCCGTTCCGAATCATTTTCTACCACCATCGAATGAAACAGCCGCGGCAGGCAGAACATCGCCAGCGCCCCCAGCACAACATGAGTCAAATATACGTAAGGCGTGGAGTAATCCGTGAGTACTTCTCGTATTTGAGGCTCTTGCCAGGCCTGAGAGAAAAGATCGAGCCAACCTTCATTTATGCCATAAATGGCATACAGGCCGACCGAAACAAAGGCGACAAACTTGACCACCGACTCAAAAGCCACCGCTTGCATCAAGCCTCTGTGATGCTCGCTGGTATCAATATTTCGGGTGCCGAACAGAATGGAGAACAACGCCATAAGCACCGCGATATAGAGCGTGGAATCGCGCCACCAGTCGAGCTCCATCTGACTCTCGCCGCTGAGCAGGTGGTAGCTGATCGACACTCCTTTGAGCTGCAAGGCGATGTAGGGCACCACCCCCAGTACCAGCAGCAAGGTTACGACGCCGGCGATGCTGCGAGAGTTACCATAACGCGAGGCGATAAAATCGGCCACGGTGGTCGTGTTCTGGCGTTTGGCCAGGGTGACCATTCGTTCGAGAAAACGGCCGCCAACGACAAATAATAAAATGGCCCCCAGAAACGCCGGGGCCAATAACCAACCATCCTGAATATGCTGGAAGGGCCGACCGTAGAAGGTCCAGGTGGTACAAAAGGTCGTCAACGCCAGGCTGTATACCAGAGGTTGCCAGCGAGGCACGGGGCGACGGTCCCCAAACAGGGCAATGGCAAACAGGATGCCCACATACGCAAGGGAGACGAGCCCCACAACCCACTGATTCAGAATAAAAATCCTCTATAACACCAACAACAAACGCGATCAGTCAGACGACTCTAACAGATAATCGGCGTATTCCTGGCGCAATTCCACTTTCCGCAACTTGCCCGTCCCCGTATGGGGTAGCTCATCCACCACAATAATGGCATCGGGCATCCACCACTTCGCGACCCGCTCCACCAGTACCCGACGCAGCTCTGTTTCGTCGTAGGCCTTACCCTCTTTCAGGGTCACCAGCATGATCGGCCGCTCGTCCCACTTGAGGTGGCGCGCACCAATCACACAGGCTTCATTGACGGCCTCATAGTTAAGGGCCGCACTTTCCAGATCCACCGAGCTGATCCACTCCCCTCCGGACTTGATTACATCCTTACTGCGGTCAACAATTTTCAGATAGCCCTCGGCATTGATCACGGCCACGTCACCGGTATCAAACCAGCCATCGGCAAAGCTGTGTTCACCTTCACCCTTGTAATAACTCTGCAGTACCCAGGGCCCTCGTACGCGAAGGTTGCCCCGACTTTCGCCATCGTGGGGCGCGGGTTCGTCGTTGGCATCGAAGATCTCGACCTCCACCCCGAACATGGCCCTGCCCGCTGTTGCTTGCAGGTCGTAGCGTGCTTCGGCATCCAGGGCATCCATATCGGGGGTCGGAATCGCGGCGGTCGCCAGGGGGCTGGTTTCGGTCATACCCCAGATACCCATCCAGTAAACGTTGTAGCGCTCAGCATAAAGCTTGACCAGAGCGCGGGGGGACGCCGCACCACCCACACCGACCAGTTTCAATGAATCGATTTTCTTACCCGTGCTCTCCAGATAATTATGCAGACCCAACCAGACCGTCGGCACCGCATAGGCTTTGTCGACGCTTTCTTCTTCGATCAACGCCTGCAAGGAGGCCCCATCCATATTCGGCCCTGGCAGTACCAGCTTGGCGCCGTATAACGGCGCGGAAAATGGTACCCCCCAGGCGCACACGTGATACATGGGCACCACCGGCATCACGCAGCTACGCTCGCTAAAATCCAGGTACTGGGAACTGCCACTCATCATCGCATGCAACACGCTGGAGTGGTGATCGTAGAGCACACCCTTGGGATTACCGGTTGTGCCCGAGGTATAACAAAGCCCCGAAGCGTCGGTGGCCTCCAACCGCGGCCAAGCAAAATCATCGGGCTCGGCCGCCAACAGAGTTTCATAACAGTACAGGGGGGCGAGAGAAGTCTCGGGCATCTGCTCCGGATCGCCATTGATGATAAACCCCTTCACAGTCGGAATATGATCGCGAACCTCTTCAAGCATCGGCACAAAGGGAGCATCAACAAAAATATACTGGTCTTCGGCGTGATTAATTATGTACTGCAACTGCTCGGCAAAGAGTCGGGCATTGAGCGTATGCACCACCGCGCCATAGCCGGAGATGCCGTAATAGAGTTCCAGATGCCGGTAATTGTTCCAGGCCAGGGTCGCGACTCGATCCCCTCGCTGAACTCCCAGTCTGGCCAACACATTGGCCAGCTGACAGCTGCGCCGATAGGCATCGCTGTAGGTATAACGATGGATCTTATCCTCATTGGTGCGACTGACGATCTCTTGCCGTGGATAACGCTGTACAGCAGATTTGAGAATATCACTGGTCAGCAGGGGTACCTGCATCATGCGGCCTTTCATCGATGTCGTCTCCTTGATCCCCTGGCCGGCGTCGATTTTCCCTGTGCATTAACACAGCGTCGAAAACCATAAATCAGCAACCTGCCTGCGGGTTATGATTATTTTTTGCCGATTACAACGAGCAACCGGTGACAGCAAGCCGGTTACGCTAACAGCCGCCTAGCGACTTCAGTACCGTACTTTAGTACGATAGCGCCCCTCGATCATCCCCCAGAACAGCGCCCTATGGAAACCCGTTTTAGCAGCCCCTTTGCCAGCCTCGAACTGCAGCGCTTGCCTCATTCCCGGCAGGGCTCCCTGCGCGCCTGGGACGCCGCCGATGATTACCTGTTGCAGCAGCTTGCAGAAGAGTCCACAACCGTCACCGGCCCCGTTCTGATCCTCAACGATAGCTTCGGTGCACTGACCCTGAATCTGGCCGGGCAAGGCCAACATCCCGTGCTGCAAACTGACTCCTGGCTGAGCGCGCAAGGAGCCCGGCGTAATGCCAACCTTAACGGTATCGAGGCCGACGAGCTCAGGGTGCAAACTCCGTTGCAGTCCTTCGCTGGTACCTTTGCCACAGTGCTGATCAAGATTCCCAAAACATTGTCGCTCCTGGAATACCAACTGCGCCAGCTGCGCCCCCACATCAATGCCGATACCCGTATTATGGCCGGCGGCATGGCGCGCAATATTCACCGCTCCACCCTGCAACTGTTTGAGCAATGGATCGGGCCCACCAGCACCTCGCTGGCGCGCAAGAAAGCACGCCTGATTTTCGCCGCTTACGCCGATCAGGATCTTCCCCCAGTTGCACCGGCGCCGGGTTATGCGCTGCCCGAGGAAGATCTTCGAATCACCAACTTCGCCAATCTGTTCTCCCTGGATCAACTGGATATCGGCAGCCGCTTTTTCCTGCCCCATATTCCCCACAGCGAATTCGAGCGCAACATCATCGACCTGGGCTGCGGCAACGGTTTGCTGGGACTGGTGGCAGCGCGCCGCAATCCGGCAGCCCGTATCGAGTTTCGCGACGAATCCGCGCTGGCCGTGGCCTGCGCCGAACACAACTGGCAGCAGAACCTGAGCAACGACTCACGCGGCCGCTTTATCCAGGCCGATTGCCTGCAGGGTGTGGAGCCCAATAGCACAGACCTGATTCTGTGCAATCCGCCCTTTCACCAGCAGCATGCGGTCGGCGACCAGATCGCCCAGCGCATGTTTCGTCAAGCCCACCGTTGCCTGCGTGCCGGCGGGGAACTTCGCATCGTCGGCAATCGCCATCTGGGCTACCATCAAGTGCTACGCAAGCTCTTTGGCAACGCGGAGCAACTGGATGCCAACCGCAAATTCGTGGTGCTGTCGGCACGTCGCACCTGATAGCCAGTTTGATACCAGATCTGCGCTTTAGCTGATCTCCGTCACTCTTCCAATGGTGGCTAAATCCTGTACACTGCGCGCCTTTTCCAGCTCACCGTCACCGGGTAATCAGCATGCTTGAGAAACTCTTTCATCTCAGGGAACACAACACCAGCATCAGGACCGAATTGGTCGCCGGTTTTACCACTTTCCTGACCATGGGCTACATCATCTTCGTCAACCCCAGCATGCTGGCCAGCACCGGCATGGATAGCGGCGCGGTGTTTGTCGCAACCTGTCTGGCAGCGGCTATTGGCTGTTTTATTATGGGGCTCTACGCTAACTACCCGATTGCCCTGGCCCCGGGAATGGGACTCAACGCTTTCTTCACCTATACCGTGGTGGGTGAAATGGGCTACAGCTGGGAGGTTGCCCTGGGGGCCGTGTTCCTGTCCGGTTTCTGCTTCTTTCTGCTCAGCATCTTTCGCATACGGGAATGGATCATCAACAGCATTCCGATGTCCCTGCGCATGGGAATCGCCGCCGGTATTGGTCTGTTTCTCGGCTTTATCGCATTAAAAAACGCCGGCTTCGTCGTCGACAGTCCTGCCACCTACGTTTCCATCGGCGACCTTAGCCTGTTCCCGCCCATTATGGCGACGCTAGGCTTTTTCCTGATCGTGGCACTGGCCCAACGCGGAATTACCGGCGCGGTGATGATCGGTATCCTGGCGGTCACCCTGATCAGCCTGGCGTTGGGAGAAGTTGAGAGCACAGGATTCTTTGCCGCACCACCGAGCCTGGCGCCTACCTTTGCCGCCCTGGACCTGGAAGGGGCGATGCAGGTGGGTCTGATCAGCATCATCTTTGCCTTTTTGTTTGTCGATCTGTTTGATACCTCCGGCACATTGATCGCCGTCGCGCAAAAAGGTGGGCTGGTGACCAAAGAGGGCAAGCTACCTCGCCTGGGTCGAGCGCTGATGGCCGACAGCATGGCGACCATGGGGGGAGCCGTACTGGGTACCTCGACCACCACCAGCTATATCGAGAGCGGCGCCGGCATCGCCAGCGGCGGTCGTACTGGCTTAACCGCCGTCACCGTCGGCTGCCTGTTTCTGGCCTGCCTGTTTCTGTCTCCGCTGGCGGGGATGATTCCTGCCTATGCCACGGCGCCGGCTCTGTTTTTCGTGGCCGTACTGATGAGCAGCGGCCTGGCCACCATCGACTGGGAAGACCTGACCGAAGCCGCCCCGGTAGTCATTGCCACCATCACCATGCCCCTGACCTTCTCCATCAGCACCGGCATCGCCCTCGGTTTTATCTCCTACACCGGCATCAAACTATTGGCCGGTCGCTGGCGCGAACTCAACCCGGCGCTGGTGATCATCTCCGCGCTGTTTATTTTCAAGATGGGTTTTCTGGATTAACGCTATGACACTGGGCCGCACTTACCCCGAGCAGTACTCGCAACAACTGGCCGACAAAGCCCGAGAGCTCGAAACTCAATTTGCCGAGCTAAATCCTCCCGAACTGGAAGTATTCGCTTCCGAACCCGAACACTTTCGCATGCGCGCCGAGTTCCGTATCTGGCATGAGGGAGATCGCAGTTTTTACGCCATGCACGATCCGGAACAGCCCCATAAGCCGGTTGAGATTCGCGATTTCCCCATCGCCAGCCAGTTAATCAATACCCATCTGCAAACCTTGATCGACGCCGTTTGCCAGGAACCGATTCTGCGTCATCGACTGTTTCAGGTTGAATTCCTCAGCACCCAATCGGGACAGTTATTGATCACCCTGATCTACCACAAGCAACTGAATGACGACTGGCTCGTCGCGGCGAAAAAGCTGCGCGCCAAACTGGGAGTGGACCTGATCGGTCGCGCTCGTAAGCAGAAGATTTGTCTGGATCGGGATTTTGTCGATGAAACTCTGCAAGTCAAAGGCAAGGCGTATCATTATCAGCAGGTCGAAAACAGTTTCACTCAGCCCAATGCCGGTGTCTGCGAAAAAATGTTGGGCTGGGCGCTGGACGCCAGCCAAAATGCCACCGGTGATCTGCTGGAACTGTACTGCGGTAATGCCAACTTCACCGTCGTGCTGGCCCAGAATTTTGACCGGGTATTGGCCACCGAAATTTCCAAAACCTCGGTCAATTCGGCACGACTGAATTTCGAGCGCAACAGCATCAGCAATGTTGAGGTGGTGCGCATGTCGAGCGAAGAGTTTACCCAGGCCATGAACAAGGAGCGGCCGTTTCGTCGACTGCGCCACATCGATCTCGACAGCTACCACTTCAGCACTATTTTCGTCGACCCGCCTCGTGCCGGCCTTGATGCTGAAACCGAAAAGCTGGTACAGCGCTTCGATCGGGTGATCTATATCTCCTGCAATCCCGATACCCTGCGCAACAATCTGGATCGGCTGTGCCAGAGCCATCGCATCGAACGCTTCGCCCTGTTCGACCAGTTTCCCTACAGCCACCACCGCGAAGCCGGCGTTATCCTCCAGCGCCGATAAAGGGGTACAGCAAAGACTGTGCAGCTAAACAACAACGGGGCCTCAATAGACTATTGAGACCCCGTTAAAGCGCCAGCCATCTGCGGGCATTCATTTCGTAATGATTAACCGCAGCACTTTTTGTATTTTTTACCGCTACCGCAACTGCAGGGATCATTTCGTGAAGGGGTTTTCTCCAGCTTCACCGTTTCCCCCTTGTGCAACAGCGCCGTCAGCTCGCCAATGGATTCCACCGCACCCTCGCTGCTATCGAGACGAATATCGGCGAACAAACCCGCTTCCGCCAACTGCGCCTCAACTTCCTGCTGGCGAGCTTCACTGGTAACTACCAGGTTCAGGGGGTTCTTTTTGCTACCCGACTTATGGCTGCTTTTGGGCTGGTAATCGTAGTCGGTATGGTGCTGCCGGGAATCCTGGCGGCCTTTAAAGAAAAACTTATCTGACATCTGCATTCCTGATCACAAAAAGCGCCCCGAGCCTGCATACAACAACAAACCGGTCATAACCAACCAACGACCAAAAGGGGCAGTTCAAAAGTCGGCAGAGTATGACACGATTGCCGCCGTAATAATGCTGATTTTTGGTCAGAATGGAGACATCTGAACCCCGTAGGGCCTCAACTAGCCCTTATCAAAATATCCAGCAGGCTTAACAATCGGTAATAACCAGCGTTACCGTGCAATTGGGGTCGCCGAATGAATCGTAGGTAACATAACATCCGTTTGTAGTGGGTGGCCCACTGCCCTGAATATCGTACCCCACCCGAGTGTATCGATTACTGATGATCGTCGTGAGTCCACCCGATTCTGACAAGCCGATATGTTCCGACATGCTCAGGCTATCCCCCAGCTCGGCCTGGCTTTCCGGACATAGATTTCTCCAGTCCACCTCGGAAACCCCCGCCTCGGTTGTCACCAGATAGGCCGACTGATTGCCAGGATTAGCCGCTGCGATAGAAAGCCCATTCACATAGGCTTTACTGCGAACAATACTGATCGTAGAGCGCATGGCCCCCTCGATACCTTCAAGGGTGGCCACACGGGAAGAACGGGAGAGATCGCTAAAACGCGGCAGTGCAAACGCTGCCACAATAGCCAGAATCACAATAACTACAACCAATTCAATCAGGGTAAAACCGGATTGCAGGTTTAATTTGGGCAGGTCGGTTTGCACAGCGACTCCTAACCTAACACGCCTGAAGATCTAAAATACTATACCCCATCAGGCCACTCTAGATAGCTTTCAAGGTATAAAAAGAGTATCCGTAATGGTCTGAATAGGCTTCAAATAGGGCCATTTCCTGTTCGGTCTCCTCGATCACTCTTGCCAACAACTCACCGGCACCAGCTTTTATACTGCGCATCTTTTTCTGTAGCGGCCCGTAGTAATTATTCCACCAGGCTTGCGACGGCAAGCGCTGAATACTCAACACCTCAAAACCAGCAACCAAAGCCAGCTCGGCATTACTCGCTTCAGTCCCCATAGCGGGATACCCGGCTCGCCAAAAGTCGGAAACAGGCTCAGGTACCGTCTTAGAGAAATAGTTCATCTCCGAAATCACCGCAATGCCCTGAGGTGCCATCAGGGGGCGCCAGGCTTTCAAGGCCCCGGCAAAGGTCAGGTTATAGGCCGCGCCTTCCGACCACAGCAGATCCAAACTGTGCGGCGCCCAATCCAGCGACCCCATATCGCATTCAACCGCTTCGATCAGATGGCCTATGCCCCGTGCCTGAGCTCGAGTCATCAACTCATCGAGAAAAGCTCTGGAAAAATCCACCGCCTTCACTGGCACCTGAAAATGCTCAGCCAACATCAAGGCAGCAACGCCCGCACCACAGCCGATGTCGGCTATACGCGGCCTGCTCGGCAAGCTGGGTAATTGGGACAACAGCTTAAGGGAAAAAACCGTATCGCCCGGCCCCTGTCGCTCGAGTCCGCAGTGCAGTTCAATCAACGCTTGAATATACTGTTCCTGTTCTGTCATAGATATTCACCATAAAAGAAGGGAAGGTTCTGGCTTTTGATGGTAATTCGGTTAAGGCACCTCTGATTAATTCAGATAGATCTCTGCGGATCCTAAAAATGGTTTTTATCAAGGCGAAGCCCGCCGTTCATGTCGAGGTCTGGACAAGGGCTTCAACACCGAGAAAACCATTTTTAGGACCGCCCTACGGGGCTTTCAGGCGAACCCAGACTCTTTGTTACGCCTTTTTGAAA